>CAYXZN010000210.1:0-3889 GCA_964469325.1 uncultured Steroidobacteraceae bacterium | reverse complement strand
GAGCCGGAGGCGCTTCTCGAGACGGCTCGCCTGACGAGGACCGAGATCGCAGAGCGGTTCCACGCGCTGATGGATCAGGCGGTATCGAGGTGCCTCACCGGACGGGACGTCCTCTCGCTGAGCGGCGGCATCGACTCGCCGGCGATGGCGGCCTACGCGGCGCCGCGGCACCTCGAGCGGTTCGGCCGTCCGCTGCATGCCCAGACCGTCGTCTACCCGCGCTACCCATCCGTCGACGAGCGGCTTTACGTCGAGCTGCTGGCGGATCGCTTCGCGATTCCGCTCCACACCTACGAGCAGACAGCCAACCCGTTGGCGGGCCTGGACCGATGGGTGGCGCTGGTCGACACGCCCTACCGGGCTGCCTCGCTGGCGCAGTACGAGGAAGACTACGTGCGGGCGAGGAGACGCGGCTTCCGGGTCGTGCTCAGCGGCGAGCACGCGGAGTTCGTGACGGCCATGCACTGGTCGCTGCTCGAGCACTACCTGACCCATCGGCGACTGCGACCGGCCTGGCAGCTGCTGGCCGGCCGGCGAGCCAGGGGCTGGTCATGGCCGTCGCTCGCCCGGCTGGTCGCCCGCTCGATGGCACCCGATCGCCTGATGTGGCTGCGCAGGGCGATGAGCGGCGAGCGCCCGGCATCCGTTCCAGACTGGGTCGACGCCAGGCGCGCCACCTCGCGGCCCCCCATCCCGGTCCGGGAGCGGTGGCGCCGGCAGCAGCTCCGAGGGTTCATCGGTCCGGGCATCTCGCTCGAGGCCGAGGAGGTGTGCCAGGCGGTCGCCGGGATCCGATCACGGAAGCCGT
The DNA here is from genome assembly GCA_964469325.1 of uncultured Steroidobacteraceae bacterium. Taxonomy (GTDB): domain Bacteria; phylum Chloroflexota; class Limnocylindria; order QHBO01; family QHBO01; genus CAYXZN01. The sequence continues at coordinate 3,081 of CAYXZN010000210.1, read as the reverse complement.
GGACCGACATCGACCTCTGGGAGTTCTTCCTCAGCCTCCCGGCCGACCAGAAGTACCCCGACCCACGGTCCAAGGCCCTGGTCCGCGACCTGCTGCGCGGTCGCGTCCCCGACGAGGTGCTCGACCGCACCGACAAGACGGTGTTCGAGGAGGCCGCCCTGGCCGAGATCGACTACGCCGTGCTGCGCCGGTACCTCGTCGAGCCGCCGCACCGTCTGGCGGGGATCGACTACCGGGGTCTCCAGGCTCGGCTCGACCAGCAGCGGCTGACCAAGGTCGACTACATCTGGGCGCGGAACCTGGCCACCGCGCACGCCTTCCTCGCACAATGGTGACCGGACGGAACGTGTCCGGGGCGCGGACGGCATCGGCGGTGGGGAGAAAGGACGACACAGCCATGGACCCCAATTCGAAGGTGCACAAGAACGGTGACGTCGTGGCGCGCGCCCTGGCCGACGGCGGGGGCGGCGTGCTACTCCACTTGGAGTCCGGCGCCTACCACGGCGTGAACCAGGTCGGTCTGATCGTGTGGGAGCTGATCGACGGCGAGCGCACTGTGGCCCAGCTGGTCGACGAGACGCGTGCCCGCGTCGCCGATCCGCCGCCCGAGATCGACCGGGATGTCATGGGCTTCCTCGCCCGGGCCGCGGAGCTCGATCTGATCGTGGTAGTCGACTAGGCGGCGACGGAAAGCGGCGTCCATGGCTCGTCCCCGGCTGGCGATCGCGCTGGCGGCGATCGCCGGGTGCGCCGTCGCCCTGGCCATCGGCTACCTGCTCAAGACGAACTGCCTGCCGCAGGAGGCCGCCAGCTATCCGCCGCTGTGCTACAGCGACATCACCGCGCTGTACGAGAGCCGCGACCTCGGCCGCGGAGCCGTCCCATACCTGGATTTCCCGCGCGGCGGCTCGTACCGGGATCGGGGCTTCCTCGAGTATCCGGTGGGCACCGGCGCGGTGGCGGCCCTGACCGCAGCGGCCGCCGGCAGCCGAGACACCTACCTGGCGTGGAACGGGCTCGTCCTGGCGGCGACCGCGCTGGCCGCGGCCGGTATGCTCGCCACACTGGCCGGGCGCGCCGCCATACGGTGGTCGGCCGCCCCGGCACTGGCGCTGTATGCCTTCCACAACTGGGATCTGCTGGCGGTGGGCCTCGTCGTCCTCGGCTGCCTCACGGCCGCGCGCGGCCGGATCGGCTGGGCGGGCATCGCGTTCGGGCTGGGCGCCGCCGTGAAGCTGTTCCCGGCCCTGTTCGTCGTCCCACTGGTCCTCGAACGCACCTGGCGCGGCGACCGGGTCGGAGCGGTGCGAGCGCTCGGCGGCGGGATCGGCGCGGCGCTGATCCCGAACGCGCTGGTAGCCGCGATCAACCCGGAGGGCTGGTGGGCGACCTACGCGTTCCACTCGGCGCGCGGCGTCGACCTCGGGTCGTGGTGGGCCTGGGTGCTCCCCGAGCTGTCCGCGACGATGGTGAACGTGCTGACCGGGCTGCCGGTCGTGGCGGCGGGCGTCGCGGTGCTGGCGTATGGCCGACGGCTCGCGGCACGCGACGGTGCCTATCCCTTCCTGCCGGTGGCCTCCGCGCTGCTGGCGGTGTTCCTGCTGTTCAGCAAGATCGCATCGCCTCAGCAGGCGCTGTGGCTGCTGCCGTCGCTGGTCCTGCTGGGCGTCCCGCTGCGATGGTGGGTGGCCTGGAACGGGTTCGCGGTGATCGTGTATGGCGCTTCGTTCGGCGTCGGGCTGCTGGGATACGAGTTCGAGATGGCCCGCTCTGGCATCGGCGTCAGCGCCTTCATCCGGGCCGCGCTGCTGGCCGCGCTGACGATCGTCTTCGTTCGCAGTCCCGCCGCTCCGCTCCCCGCCGCTCAGGGCAGGCGCTCGATCGCACAGGTGTCGGTCGGCGCCAGCGACACGGCCAGCGCGGTGCAGGTTCGCACCTACCAGCCCGGCGCCGTGAGGGGCGCAGCGGACAGGATCGGGAAGAAGAAGACGAACGCGATCAGCGCCGTCACGCCGACCGTCGCCGCCACCCACCGCCCGGCCGGCGTGCGAACGGCGGCCAGCCCCACCGCGGCGATCGAAAGGCTCACCGCCGGGGCGACCGCGACGGCGTGGAACAGGTGGACCGGCCGGCCGGCCAGGCTCAGGCCCAGCCAGCCCGCGTAGAGCGAGAGGAAGGCGACCGCGATCAGCGCATCGGCCGGCGCGGGCCGCCCGCGCAGCAGACGTGCGATCGCAAGGCCGACCCCGGCGAAGCCGATCCACCACAGGACAGGGTTGTCGAACAGCAGGATCTGGCGGACGCCCTCGGCGGTCGACTCGAGGTGGTACGACAGGGGTGGCTCGGTCATCGGAAGAGCCCACCACGGTGTGGAGCCGGACGGCTTGTCTGCATGGAACTCGATCATGTACAGCTGCCGCGCGACCCATGCCCGAAACCACGACCCGTCCGCCCACGGAGCGGCGAGGACGGCGCCCTCCAGCCGGCCGAAGTAGGTGGCCATGGAGACGAGCACCGGCACGACCAGCAGGGTGGCTGCGGTCGCGAGCGGCGGGGAGCGGCGCCGCAAGATGGGCCGCTCGGCTCGGCGTCGGGCAGCCAGCTCCCAGGCGACGATGAGGACCAGGACGCCGAAGACAACCGCGATGCCCGACAGTTTGCACGCCGCCGCCGCCCCGGCGGCCGCGGCGGCGGCCAGCCGCCAGCGCCGATGTGCCGGCAGCCGTGCGGCGCGCCGCTCGACCTGCTCCCGGTCGAGCAGGCAGCAGGCGAAGGCCGCGGTGGCGAACAGCGCAACGAAGACGTCCAGCATCGCGATCCGCGAGTGGACGAGATGGATGTAGTCGGTCGCCAGCAGCCCCGCCGCGAGGGCGCCGCCGACCCGTGAGCCGAGCGCGCGCCTGGCGAGCCAGTACACCAGGACCACGGTCGCGACCCCGGCGGCGACCGCCGGAATGCGCCAAGCGGCGGGCGTGAAGTCGACCACCAGCATCGGCGCGCCGATCAGCCACTTCGCCAGCGGCGGGTGCTCCGGGGTCAGCTCGCCATACGCGGCCAGCCACCGGGCGACGTCCCGGTCCG
>CAYXZN010000209.1:0-4051 GCA_964469325.1 uncultured Steroidobacteraceae bacterium | reverse complement strand
CTCTTCTACGTGCCCGACGCGACTCCGGTCATCTACGAGGGCTCCTACGCCCCGCTGCGGGGACAGGAGGTATCGGCGGCCTACGCGTCCGTCCTGGACCTGAGCTTCGACGTGCAGGCCGGCCTGGTCATGCGGCAGATCCACCACTGGGCGGCGCTGGTGTTCGTGGCGTCGATCGTCCTGCACCAGCTGCGGGTCTTCTTCACCGGCGCCTTCCGCAACCCGCGCGAGATCAACTGGCTGGTCGGGATCGGTCTGCTGATGCTGGCCCTGGCGCTGGGGTTCACCGGCTACTCGCTGCCCGACGACCTGCTGTCGGGGACGGGTCTGCGGATCGCCTACTCCGTCGCGATCAGCATCCCCTTCGTGGGGCCGTACTTTGCCTTCCTGCTGTTCGGCGGGCCGTTCCCTGGCGAGGCGATCATCAGCCGCCTCTTCGTCTTCCACATCATGCTGCTGCCCGGGGCCATCCTGGCTCTGGTGGTCGTCCACCTGGCGATCGTGTGGCGTCAGAAGCACACCCAGTTTGCGGGGCCGCGCAGCACCGAGCGGAACGTGGTCGGCAAGCCGTTCTGGCCGACCCAGGTCTTCAAGTCGACGGGGCTCTTCTTCCTGACCGCGGCGGTGCTGGCGCTGATGGGAGGGCTGGTCCAGATCAACCCGGTCTGGGGCTACGGACCGTTCGACCCGACGACGGTCAGCGCGCCGGCACAGCCGGACTGGTACATCGGCTGGCTGGAGGGGCTGCTGCGGCTCTTCCCGCCCATCGAGCTCACCGTGCTCGGGATCACCATGCCGTCGCCGTTCATCCCCGGCGTCGTGCTGCCGGGGATCGCCTTCGCGGTCATCACCGTCTGGCCCTTCATCGAGGCGCGGGTCACCGGCGACCGGACGCAGCATCACCTGCTCGACCGTCCACGGGACCACCCGCTGCGTACGGCCATCGGCGTCGGGGGCGTGCTCTTCTTCGCGCTGCTGACCGTGGCGGGCGGGAACGACGTGATCGCCATCGTCTTCAACACGCCGGTCGAGGCGATCACGCGCGTCCTCCAGGTCGCCATCGTGGTGGTGCCGCTGCTGGGCGCCGGCGCCGCGTACCTCATCTGCCGCGAGCTGCAGGCCGCCGAGCTGTCGCCCACTCGCGGGGTACGGGGGGTGCGGCTGCGCCGGACGCCGGATGGCGGCTTCGAGGAGGTCGAGCCCGACTGAGGCCGGGCGACGTCCGCCGAGCTACTCGGGGCCGAGCTGGTAGCCGAGCCGGCGCGGCAGCCGGGTGAGCTGCCGAAGCGCCCACGGGGCGCGCCGGCCGAGCTCCTCGCGGTCCTCGCGGCGGACCATCGCCTCGCGCAGGATCCTGGCGCCAACGAAGCGGAACGGCTCCGGAGGGAATCGGCGGGCCGGCGGTCCGACGATCGGCAGGCGGGTGAGCGCTTCCTCGGAGCCGCAGGCCAGCGCGGCGAGGATCCGTCCCCCGAGGTGCGACGGCGCCACCCCGTTGCCGGAGTAGCCGAAGCCGAAGTGGACGCGGCCGCCGGGAAGCGTTCCGAACCGCGGCAGGTGGGTCGGTGAGACGTCGATCGGACCGCCCCAGGCATCGGTCAGGCGGACGTCGTCGAGCTGGGGGAAGAAGAGCCGGAAGGCGTAGGCCGCCCTGGCCGACGAGCGGTGGTCGTCGGTGAAGGCGGCTCCGATCCGCCCGCCGTAGCCCGGCTTCCCGCCCCCTGCCCCGATGGCGATCCGTCCGTCGCGCGTCGTCCGGAGGTAGTGCACGCTGAACCGGGCATCGACGATCGAGGTGCCGCTCGTCCAGCCCAGCTCGCGCAGACGCTCGGGGATCGGCTCGCTGCGGACCATGTAGCTGCCCCAGGCGAGCACCGAGCGGCGGAAGGGCCGCCAGCCCGCCGCCCATGCGTTCAGCGCCAGCACCACCTGGCGGGCACGAACCTCGTGCCCCGCCTCGGTCCGCAGCCGAACGCGGACCGCGTCCCGATCGCGCAGCGCACGCACCCGGGTCTGCTCGAAGATCTCCACGCCACGCCCGAGCAGCACACGACGCAGCCGGCGGGCCAGCAGGGCGGGCTGGACCGTCGCGGCGTCAGGGACCAGCAGCCCCTCGCGGAACGCCGGGGAGGCGCAGATGGCCCCCACCTCCTGGGGCGTGAGGCGGCGGGCCACGTCGGGCACGCCGGCCCGCACGGCGACCCCCAGCAGCTCCTCGGCGAAGCGGTCGTGCAGCGGCGTGGTGGAGACGGTGAGCATTCCGGCCCGCACGTAGTGCGCATCGACCCCGTTCGCGGCGCACCACTCGCCGATGGCGTGCACCGATGCGGCGGACTCGCGTGCCGTCTCCACCCCGCGCTCGGCGCCGAACAGCGAGACCAGGGTCGGCAGCTCGTCCCACCAGCCGTTGACGAACCCGCCGTTGCGGCCCGACGGCCCGCCGCCGCAGATGTCCTGCTCGAGCACCACGATCCGCAGCTCCGGGTCGCGCTCGGCGAGGAACCACGCCGTCCAGAGCCCCGTGTAGCCGCCGCCCACGATCGCCACGTCTGCCTCGAGGTCGCCGTCGGGCGCGGGCCGCGGCGCCGCGCCGTCCGGCTCCAGCGCGAGCGCCTCCCGGAGCCATGGGTTCCGAACGCCGTTCCCCGGCCGGAGCGCCAGGTCGTCCGCTGTCAGGCGGGGTCGATTGGTGGATGACACCGCTTCTCTTGGCACCTGCTAGCGCGGCGCGTCGAGCTGGGTCAGCCAGCCCACCCCCGACAGGCCGATCACGACCAGCCCGGGCAGGAGGAGCCACTCGCCGAAGACCAGCCCCAGGCCGGCCATGGTGGCGCCGATCGCCGCCAGCAGCGGCCAGCCGCTTCGGCTCGCGTAGAGGTCCGGGCCGCCGGCGAGCGGCTGCTCGGCCTCCTCGCCGCCCTGCTCGGTGAAGCCGAGCAGCCGATTGACCGCTCCCGCCACGCGTCCCGGCCCCGATCCCTCGTCCGGGACGACGTCCGCGCGCGTGGCGCGCACGGTGGCCGCGCCCATGGCCACGATCGCGCTCGCGGACAGGACCACGAACACGAGCAGCGCGGTGCCGGCCCAGTCGTACTCGCCGGTGCGCGGATCGTGGCTGGCGAACCAGTAGATCGCGGCCAGCACGGCCGAGTAGACGGCGGTGCGCAGGAAGAAGCGCAGCTCCTCAGCCACCGCGCCGTGCCTCGCGCTCGTCGAAGACCGGCCGCTCCGAGCGGATGGGCGGCAGGCGGGTGAAGTTGTGGTGCGGCGGCGGGGAGCTGGTCGCCCACTCCAGCGAGTAGCCGCGCCACGGGTCGGAGCCGGCCGGTGCGCCGCGCCCCATCCAGACCGAGCGCACCACGTTCCAGGCGAAGACGGCGACCGCCAGGGCCATCAGCGTCGACCCCGCGCTGACCAGCAGGTTGAGGTCGGTCCAGCCCGCCTCGGCGGGGTAGTCGGCGACCCGGCGCGGCATCCCCTCCAGACCGAGGATGTGCATCGGGAAGAAGGTGACGTTGAAGCCCGCCACCAGCAGCCAGAAGTGGAGCTTGCCGAGGCGCTCGTCGAGCATCCGGCCGCTCATCTTGGGGATCCAGAAGTAGAAGGCGGCGAAGGCGGCGAAGGCGCTGCCGCCGAACAGCACGTAGTGCATGTGGGCGACCACGTAGTAGGTGTCGTGGACGTGGTAGTCGATGGGCGGCGAGGCGAGGAAGATGCCGGTGATGCCGCCGACCAGGAACTGGAGCAGGAACCCGATCACGAACAGCATCGGCGTCGCCAGCCAGATCCGGCCGCGCCACATGGTGGCGATCCAGGTGAAGAACTTCACCCCGGTGGGGATGGCGATCAGGAACGAGGTGGCCGCGAAGAACAGGTTGCTCACCGCGCCGGTGGTGAACATGTGGTGGGCCCAGACGCTGAAGCTGTAGGCGCCGATGAGGATGGTGGCGAAGACGAGCGCCTTGTAGCCGAAGATCGGCTTGCGGCTGAAGACGGGCACCACCTCGCTGACCACCCCGAAGAAGGGGAGCGCCATGATGTAGACCTCTGG
>CAYXZN010000208.1:0-4079 GCA_964469325.1 uncultured Steroidobacteraceae bacterium | reverse complement strand
GCAAGGTGGAGGCCGGGATCCCCGAGGACGACCCCAGGAACCCGGCGGTGATCGCCGACAACGTGGGCGACAACGTGGGCGACGTGGCGGGGATGGGGGCCGACCTCTTCGAGTCGTACGTCGGGTCGATCGTCGCGCCCATCGTGCTGGGCGCGGTCATCTTCGCCGACACCGCCAACCCGCTGGCCGGTATGGTCTTCCCGCTGGCCATCGCCGCGGCGGGGATGGCCGCGTCGGTCATCGGCGCCTTCTTCGTGCGGACCAGCGAGGGCAAGCCGCTGGGGGCCGCCCTCCACCGTGGGACGAACGTGGCCGCCCTGCTGGCCGCCCTCGCCGTGGCGGCGCTGAGCTGGCTGATCCTCGACCCGGTCGAGGAGGTCGGCCAGCCGCTCTTCTTTGCCGGTGCGGTGCTGGCGGGGCTCGTCGCCGGACTCGCCGTCGGCCGCCTCTCCGAGTACTACACCTCCGACCACTACCGACCGGTGCAGGGGCTGGCGGAGCGGGCGCGGACCGGCTCTGCGACGGTGATCCTGGCCGGCCTGGCGATCGGGATGCGCTCCACCGCGGCCAGCGTGGTCGCCGTGGTGGGAGCGATCATCGGCGCCTACTGGCTGGGCAGCCTGGCCATGCCCGGCGACCCGGACTCGGGGATCTACGGCATCGCGCTGGCGGCGATCGGGATGCTGGCCACCACCGCCATCACGGTCAGCGTCGACGCCTACGGGCCGATTGCCGACAACGCCGGCGGCATCGCGGAGATGGCGCACCTGCCGCCGGAGGTCCGCCAGGCGACCGACGCGCTCGACTCGCTGGGCAACACGACCGCCGCCATGGCCAAGGGGTTCGCGGTCGGCTCGGCGGCCCTGACCGCGCTGGCCCTCTTCCGCAGCTTCACCACCACCGCCAACAATGCGCTGGCCGAGATCGGCGAGCCGGCCATCGTCCTGGACGTCACCTCCGCGTCCACCACCGTCGGCCTGTTCCTGGGAGCGATGCTGCCGTTCCTATTCGCCGCGCTGACCATCGAGGCAGTCGGTCGGGCGGCGGACGCCATGATCCGGGAGGTTCGCCGCCAGTTCGCGGAGATCCCCGGGCTGCGGGAGGGCGCCCCGGGAGTGCGGCCGGAGTACGGCCACTGCGTCGACATCAGCACCTCGGCCGCCCTGCGCGAGATGGTGGTGCCCGGCACGCTGGCCATCGCCAGCCCACTGCTGATCGGCTTCATCAGCCTGGAGGCGCTGGGCGGCTTCCTGGTCGGCGCCCTCACATCGGGCTTCCTGATGGCCATCTTCATGGCCAACGCGGGGGGCGCCTGGGACAACGCCAAGAAGCATATCGAGGCCGGCATGTTCGGCGGCAAGGGGAGCGAGGCGCACAAGGCGGCGGTGGTGGGGGATACGGTCGGCGACCCGCTGAAGGACACCGCCGGACCGTCGATGAACATCCTGATCAAGGTGATGAGCATCGTGTCGCTGATCGCCGTGCCCGCCTTCGTGGCCTTCCGGCCGTTCTAGGCTTCGGCTTCGTACGCGAGGCGGCCGCGCAATATTCCTGTCGCTGCTCACACGCGGCGGAAACGGGCGCTCGCGCGGGCTGTGAACAGTGAGGGTACTGAGCCCCGGCGCCAACGCTGCCTCGCGCCGGCGGGCATTCCCGGCAGTGGTGAAATCCTGCGCGAAGCCAGAGTCGCGTCGCTACTCACCACTGCTGGTGCTGAAATCTCTCGGGAGCAGGGACTCGCGCGGCCTGTGACCACTGCCAGGACTACCTCGCGCGCGTCGGACCCCCGCCTCACACCCCTGCGCGCCGCACCACTCCGGCGGGACGCTCACGGCATCGGGCTTGCGCGAGCAGGGGACGTGGCTACGTATCAGTCCCCACTCGTCGCCATCGTCAAGGGCGCGATCGCCGGCGCGGCCGGAACCTGGGCGATGGGCAAGGCGATGAGCCTCCCCCCGCAGTATCTGAGCAGGGCCGGCATCCAGCTGCCCGACAGCCCGCCGGGGCCGACCGCGCCCGACAGCCCGACCGAGGCGCTGGCTGAACGAGTCGCCGAAGGCGTGGCCCGCGCCGAGCTCGACCCCGACGCGAAGAGGGTCGGCGGGCAGGCGATCCACTGGGGATACGGGGCCGCGTGGGGATCGGTCTATGCCATCCTCCCGTCCACGTTCAAGCGCTCACCCTTGCGCTTTGGGGCGGTCTTCGGGCTGCTGGTCGGGACCGTCGCGGATACCGCCGTGCCGGCCATGCGCCTCCAGAACTGGCCGACCGAAAGGCCGATGGCCCTGAACGTCTACTACATGGCGGCACACGTCGTGTACGGCGCTGCCGTCGCGCTGGTCTACGCTGTCTTGAACGTCGGCCGCCGCGGCTAGACCCCGGACGTGGCGATCGGGAGAGCATCGGCGGCCGGGAGGGAGGGGGCTTGCGGTCATCGGACCCATGGCCCTGGCCCTGGCAGCGTGCACCTCCGCCGGCCAGGCGGCCGGTCCTGGCGCGAGCGCGACAGCCCAGCCGATGCTGCTGATCGCCCACCGCGGCGACGTCACCTCCCACCCCGAGAACAGCCTGGACGCCCTGGTCGCCGCCGCCGAGCTGGGGGCCGATGGGATCGAGCTGGACGTCCAGCGGTCGCGGGACGGGACGTGGTGGGTCATTCACGACCGCACCGTCGACCGCACCACGACCGGGTCCGGCTGGGTCCGTAACATGTCGGACGCCGAGATGGGCGCCCTGCGGATCGACGGGGGAGCCGGCTACGACGCTGCGGTCCACGGCCGCCGGCTTCCGGTACCGACGCTCGCGCAGGCGCTCGACGCGCTGGTCGGCTATGAGGGCTGGCTCTACGTCGACGTTAAGGAGCTCGAGGCGGAGGGGCACGGAGCGGCGGCGCGGTACGTCGACGAGCGCGGGCTCGCCCACCGCACGACGATCCTGTGCGAGCTGGTCGAGGGCGCGGCGGAGGTGAAGCTCGTCCAGCCGGCGATCCGGACGCTCGTGATGACCCCCGGCGACGTGCCTCCCGACCAGCTGCCGGCGCACGTCGACGGCTGGCTGGGGAACGCGGCGGTCGTGGTTCGCGAGGGCTACTCGCTGGACCGCCCGTACGACGTCGAGCTGTTCGCCGACCTGGTGGTCCCGCTCGACGAGCGGCTGGTCTTCGAGGAGCGCTACGTGCTTCCGACCCGGGCACTGATCACCAACGACGTGGCCGCCGCGGAGCGAATGCTCGACGCGCTCGACCTGCCTCGGGGATGAGCAGCGCGTCGTCGGGTTGTACGATCGGCGCTGGATGAGCGACTTCCTGGGCCAGACCACCGATCTGCTGCGCCGAACGCCCGAGCTGCTGCGCGCACTGCTGGTCGGCCTGCCGGAGGGGTGGACCGACACGCCGGACACGCCTGACGGCTGGCGTCCGCGCGACGTGGTCGGCCACCTGATCACCGGCGAGCTGACCGACTGGGTGGTCCGGACGGAGCGGATCCTGGAGCACGGCACCTCGCTGCCGTTCGAGCGCTTCGACCGCTTCGTGCACGCCGAGCGCGACGTCGAGGCCAGCCTGGACGAGCTGCTCGAGCGGTTCGCGCAGCTGCGGGCCCAGAACCTCGCGCGGCTCGACGAGCTGATCAGTGAGGCCGATCTCGACCGGCGCGGCCTGCACCCGGCACTCGGCGAGGTGACGCTGCGCGAGCTGCTCGCCACCTGGGCCGTTCACGACCTCGACCATGTCTCGCAGATCTTCGCCGGCCTTGCCGGCTCGCACGACGCCGATGTGGGCCCCTGGAAGGCCTACCTGGGCATCCTGCTGCGCCGCGAGGATCCCGCCGCCGTCGCCGGCTAACGGGCTCCCATCGCCTGTCCTAGCCGGCAGGTCTGCTGACGGTGGCCGGGTCCGAAGCCCCGGCCAGCTCTTCGCGGGGTGGATAGCGCCGGCCAGCGACGTCGAGCACGGCCAGCAGTTCGCTCCGGGCGGTCCGCAGCTGCCTTCGCATCGCCCGTGCCGCCGTCACATCGGCGTTCGGCTTCGCCAGCTCGGCACTCACCGCACGCGAGGCCCTCTGGTAGGCGCTGACGGCGTC
>CAYXZN010000207.1:0-4114 GCA_964469325.1 uncultured Steroidobacteraceae bacterium | reverse complement strand
GGGAAGGCCACCGAACACGGCATTCTGATCCGTGGCGGTGAGGCGCTCGAACAGGCGCGTCGGATCAATGTCGTCGTCCTCGACAAGACCGGCACGCTCACCGTCGGGCGGCCGGCGGTCACCCGGGTCGTTCCCGTCGAAGGCGTAACGGACCGTGAGCTGCTGCGCCTGGCGGCCGCCGCCGAGATCGGCTCCGAGCATCCCATCGGCGAGGCGATCGTGGCTCGTGCCCGCGAGCTCGGCCTGGCGCTGCCGCCGGCTTCCGACTTCGCGGCCCGTCCGGGCAAGGGCGTCCGCGCGGCCGTCGAGGGGAGGGCGGTGAGTGTCGGCAACCGAGCCCTGCTCGAGGCGGACGCGATCGGCGTCGGCGTCCTGTCCGCCACGGCCGACGCCGTCGCGAGCGAGGGTGCCACGCCGATGTTCGTGGCGGCCGACGGACAGCTGTTGGGGATGATCGCGGTGGTCGACACGCTGAAGCCTGAGTCGGCCGCGGCCGTGGCAGAGCTGGAGGCGCTCGGCCTCGAGGTCTGGATGCTGACCGGCGACGCTCGACGGACCGCGGAGGCGGTGGCGCGGCGAGGGGGGATCAGCCGTCTCCTGGCGGAGGTCCAGCCCGACCAGAAGGCGGCCAAGGTGCGCGAGCTCCAGGCGGCCGGAAGGATCGTGGCCATGGTCGGCGATGGGATCAACGACGCGCCGGCGCTCGCCCAGGCCGACCTGGGGATCGCCATCGGCACCGGTACCGACGTCGCCATGGCGGCTTCGGACATCACCCTCATCGGTGGGGACCTGCGGACGGTGGTGACCGCCATCGCCCTGTCGCGCAAGACGGTCGGCATCATCAAGCAGGGCCTGGTGTGGGCCTTTGGCTACAACATCCTCCTGATCCCGGTGGCCATGGGTCTGCTGTTCCCGGTCTTCGGCATCCTGCTCAACCCCGTCCTCGCCGCCGCCGCGATGGCCATGAGCAGCGTCAGCGTGGTCACCAACGCTCTGCGGCTGCGCTCGTTCCGCGCTCCCGAGAGCCCCGAGCAGATCCTGCATCCCCCGCTCCGCGAACGGGTCCGCGAATACGGGTACTTGGCGGCGATCGCCGTCCTGGCCGTCGTGATCGGCGGTGCCGCGATCGTCCTCGCCAACCCGACCGCAGAAGAGATGCCGCAGCCGATGGCCGACAGCCTGCAGGTCACCGACCCGCGCGACTGACCAAAGCGATCCACGAAGCGATCCACGAACAGGAGACAGCCCGAGATGGCACAGATGGCGACCGATCCGGTCTGCGGGATGGAGGTCGATCCGGTGGCGGCCGAGGCCAAGGGGTTGACGGCCGAGCACGACCAGAAGACGTACTACTTCTGCGGCAAGGGCTGCATGCTCGACTTCAAGGAAGACCCTGAGCGGTACTTCCTACCCTACTACCGACCATCCATGTAGCGCCGGCGGCGCAGCCGGTAGAACTGGCCAAGGATCGCGCCGAAGACCAGGTGGGCGAGGAGCACTGAGATCGGCGTCCGGCGGCCGTAGTTCAGGCCCATGAAGCCAGGCGGCTCGAGCTGCCGGGTGGGTGTCGGCCCCGTCTCCTCGCTCGCCATCCGCGGGTGCATGCCGGGCATCAGCGGCATGGCGGCGACCAGCACGAACAGCCCATGGACGAGGCCGATGCCGGCACCCATCCACCACGTTGCACGGCGCCAGCTCTCGAACGCCGCGGCGTAGATGGCAGAGAAGATCCAGCCGTTCATCATGTGCATCCCCGCCCCCACCAGCTTCGCGGTGTCGCGGTCCTGGCGGACCATGGTCCCGAGCATGAAGGGGATGTTCATCCGCGTCAGGCCCAGGCCCTGGCTGGCGGCCATCGAGCCGGTGAGGACCACCGTGGCGACGAACCCCCACAGGCCAACGCTTCTCACGTTCACCTCGTTACCTCCATCCTCGACTGCCTCTCGCACTCGGCCAGGGTGCATGCCGCATTGATCAGGCCAATATGCGTGAGCGCCTGCGGGAAGTTCCCGAGCGCGGCCCCCGACTCACCGTCGATCTCCTCGCCGAGCAGGCCGACATCGTTCGCGTACGCGAGCAGCTCGCTGAACATCGAGCGCGCGCGCTCGAGCTCCCCGATGCGGGCCAGGCACTCGACCAGCCAGAAGCTCGCGATGCCGAAGGCGCCCTCCGGCGTGCGCTGTCCGCCCTCCAGGTTGCGGTAGACGAGAGGGCCATCGGCCAGGACGTGGGCGACGCGATGGATCGTCCCTCGAATGCGCGCGTCCGACCAGTCTCCGTAGCCGTGGAGCGGCATGGCCAGCAGGCTGGCGTCGACGTCGCGCCCGTCGAGCTCGCTGACGTGGCTGCCGAGGGACTCGTCGTAGCCGCGCTCCTCGAGCTCCTGGCCCAGCTGGTCCCGGTTGCGTTCCACGCGCTCCAGGTCGACCTCGCACTTCCCGGACCGGTGGAGCTGGCTCAGCCGGTCCAGGGAGATCCAGGCCATGGCCTTCGAGTGCGTGTAGTGGCGATAGCCGGTGCGGTACTCCCAGATGCCCGCATCGGGCTCCGGCCAGCGACGGCAGACGGTTTCGCCAAGCTGCCGCAGCATCGACGCCTGGTCGCGGTCGAACGAGCCCCCACGTTCCGAGTAGCTGACGGCGGCGTCGATCAGCTCTCCGTACACGTCGAGCTGGAACTGCTGCGCCGCGGCATTCCCGATCCGCACCGGGCGTGAGCCCGCGTACCCCTCCCAGTCCAGCTGGCGCTCGGGCAGGCGGGTCTCGCCGTAGACGTCGTACATCACGTTCAGCTCGGGGAGCGTCAGCCGGGTGGCATGGAGCAGCCAGGCGAGGAAGCTGTCGGCCTCCTGCTCGTAGCCCAGATCGTAAAGCGCTCGGATCGTGAAGGCGGCGTCGCGCAGCCAGCAGAAGCGGTAGTCCCAGTTGCGGTCGCCGCCGATCACCTCCGGCAGCGAGGTGGTCGGCGCGGCCACGATGGCGCCGGACGGGGCGTAGACCATCAGCTTGAGGACCAGGGCGCTGCGGACGACGGCGTCCCGGCGCGGCCCCTCGTATCGGCAGCGGGCGGACCATGAACGCCACCACCTGGCGGTCTCCTCCATCCGTCGGCCGGCGTCGTCTCCCAGCGGAGGCAGCACGGCAGGCGCGTCGCGATCCGAGACGAGCGACAGGTGGCGGCTCGTGCCGGCGCGGACGGTGAAGCGCGACTCCGCGGAGGCTCGATCTGACGACACGCGACAGTCCGTCTCGCTGCGCAGCGTCACCAGCTGGCCGTCACTCTCCAGGCGGATGCCGAGGCTGGCGCGATCGGCCAGCTGGGGGTGCCGCCCGTAGTGCGGACGCGGCTCGTAGCGCGTCTCGAGCTGGACCGTCCCATCGAGCCCGGCGACCTCTCGCAACAGCTCGTGCTCGGGGGAGGATCGGCGCACCTGCTCGGGCGCCAGCACCATCGCGTCTCGCATCCGCACTCGGCCGTCGGCGGTCTGGAACACGGTCTCCAGCACGTTCGTTTCGGGCACGTACTGTCGCTCGACCGTGAACTCGCCCGTGGGTCGCAGCGTCCACCTCCCTCCCCGACCGGCGTCGAGCAGCGCGCCGAACACCGTCGGGCTGTCGAACCGCGGAATACAGAGCCAGTCGATCGTGCCGTCGCGCGTGACGAGTGCCGAGGCTCGGGTGTCGCCGATCAGCGCGTGCTCGGCGATTGGCGTGTACCCCATGTCGCTGCGGACAGCAACTGGCGCGCCGGGGGAGGCGATCCGCGATTCCCGGCGGGGCGTCGCTGCTGCCCCGCGTCACCCTTCAGCCGGGTGGGCAACCGGATCGCGCCGGCCGACTCGCGACCAGAGGTAGCCCAGGGCGCCGCCCCACATCATGTGGCCGGCCAGGAAGGCGATGCCGTTGACGTTGAGCATCAGCGGATCCACCAGCGGCAGCACCACGAACCACATGACGAGGAAGACAGCGGCCCCGTAGGCGGCGCCGACGATCACCAGCGGGATGGTCCCAGCCACGAGCCGTGGCACGACCAGCCCAAAGACGGCGGCGAGGATGACCGAGTTCATCATATGGCCAGCAAGCCCGAGGACGAACGCCGCCAGGTCGAACGGGAT
>CAYXZN010000206.1:0-4166 GCA_964469325.1 uncultured Steroidobacteraceae bacterium | reverse complement strand
GATGCCGCATGCACCACCTCGCTCGCCACCGGGTCGCCTGCCGCCGCGGCCCGGTAGACGTCCTCGGTCGTCGGGTGGGCCGGGAGCGAGCTGAGACGGCCCTCGGCGAGCGCGCGGCTCGCGGTGTGCGCGATCGCCGGCCCGGAGGCGACCGCCTCCAGGCAGCCGGCCAGCCCGCAGGCGCAGCGTGGCCCGTCGGGCTCGGCGCAGACGTGGCCGATCTCACCGGCCAGCCCGTGGCTGCCCCGGACGAGGCGCCCGTCGCTCACCACGCCGGCCGACACGCCCGTGCCGACGCTGAGGTAGGCGAGGTCCCCGCCCAGCCGGCCGTGCAGCCACAGCGCCACGGCGCGTGCGTCGTGCTCCACGAAGCACGGCGCGCCGAGCGCTTCGGCCACGATCGGGCCGATCGCCAGCTCGGCCGCCTCGAGGTTCACCGCCAGGCGCATCACCCCGCGCCCGGTGTCGACCTGTCCCGGGACGGCGAGGCCCACGCCGGCCAGCCGCTGCCCGTCGCGCTCGGCAAGCAGGCCCCGCACGAGGCCCAGCACCTGCTGGTCGACCGGCGTCCCGTCCAGCGGGGCCATCCGTTCCGCCAGGAGCAGATCGCTCGCCTCGTCGACCAGCACGCCCGCCACCTTGGTTCCGCCCAGGTCGACCCCGACCAGGAGCCCGTCGGAGTGCATCGGGCCGGTGCGCTGGATAGGGTCCGCGGTGGTCATCGCGTCAGGGCCAGGCCGAGCTCGCGGGTCATCAGCAGCGCGGCGGCTCCCAGCACCACCAGGTTCGGCTCCACCCGGCCCAGGTCGATGCGGGTCTGGTCGGCCAGGAGCGCCAGCGCGCTGCGGTGGGCTTCGCGCCGGACGGCGGTGAGCCACGGCTCGCCGAAGGCGGTCATCTCGCCCACCAGCACGATGTGCTGAACGTTGAGGGTCCCGACCAGCCCGCCGATGGTGCGTCCCAGGTGTCGCGCCGCCTCGAGCACCACCTGGCGGGCGATCTCGTCCCCGCGCTCGAAGGCACGGACGAGGTCGCCGAAGTCGAACCCGTCGGCACGCACGCGGTTCAGCTCCGATTCGGGAGCGTGCGGGGCGAGCTCCCTCGCCAGCTGCATCACGGCCCGGGTGGAGGCGAGAGTCTCGAGGCAGCCCTGGCTGCCGCAGCGACAGGGCCGGTGGTTGTCGGCGATCGTGATGTGGCCGATCTCGCCCGCCCCGAAGGCGTCGCCCTGGTAGAGCTGGCCGTTCAGGACGATTCCGGCGCCGATGCCCCGGCCGACCTTGATCACCACCATGCTGCTGACGCGGTGGCCGCCGAAGGTCTGCTCCGCCAGCGCAGCCGCGTGGGAGTCGTTGGCGACGTACACGGGAAGGGCGAATCGGTGCCGCAGGTGATCGCCCAGCGCGAGGTCCCGCCAGTCGAGGTTCACGGCCCAGCGCACGGTGCCGGTGGCGGTATCGATCAGGCCGGGGGTGCCGAGGCCGATGCCGAGCAGGGGACGGTTCGCGGCGCTGACCAAATCGTCCAGGAGGGCGTCGAGCCTGGCCAGCGCCTGCCCTCCGTCGCGGCCATCGAGCGGAGCCTCGACGCTGTGCGTGATCTCTCCGCGAAGGTTGACCACCGCGCCGGTCAGCCGGCTGTCCCCCACCTCCACGCCGATCGTGTGCCGGGCCTCGTCGGGAACGCGCAGGAGGATGGGCGCCTTGCCGCCGGTCGACTCGCCGCGGCCGATCTCCTCGGCCAGGCCGTCGCTAAGCAGCTGGTCGACGACGTCGGAAACGGTGGTGCGTGTCAGCCCGGTGGCACGCGCCACGTCGGCGCGGCTGATGGCGCTGGCCTCGTAGATGGTCCGAAGGACCAGCTCGTGGTTGATCCGCCGCGTCTGGCGGTGGGTCGCCTTGCAGAGCAGCGCGGGAACGGCCGCCTTCGGCACTTCGTCCAGACTCCTAACAAAGTCGGCTCCATCATAGGCCGCTTTGTCAATGGAGTGGACAAAGTACCGTGCGGGCGGCCTGCAGTCCTATTCGAGGCGCTCGTAGGCGATGAGCGTGAGGAACTCCGGGAAGCGGTCGGAGAGGACCAGGGCGTCGAGCACCTCGGCCGCATCGGCCAGCCGGTCTGCGTCGCGCCCGCCGAGGCGCTCCAGCTCCTCGTCACGCACCTGCTCGTACCGCACGTCGGTCACGTTGCCGCCGTCGTCCATCTCCGCCTCGGTCGTCCGCCAGTGCCAGAGCTGCGAGCGGGCGATCTCAGCGGTGGCCGCGTCCTCCATCAGGTTGTTGATCGCCGCCGCCCCGTTGCCGCTCAGCCACGCGCCGAGGTACTGGAGCGCGACGCTGACGTTGCCCCGGAACCCCTCCTCGGTGAGCGTTCCGTCCGGCACGGCGATGGTCAGCAGGTCGTCCGCGCTGACCTCCACCTCCTCGCGCAGCCGATGTTTCTGGTGCGGCCGATCCCCGAGCACCCGGTCGAACACATCGGCCGCCACCGGCACCAGGTCGGGGTGCGCGACCCAGGTGCCGTCGAAGCCGTCCCCGGCCTCGCGCTCCTTGTCCTCGCGCACCTTCGCGATGGCCCGCTCGTTCACCTCGGCGTCCTTCCGCGACGGGATGAACGCGGCCATGCCGCCGATGGCGTGCGCCCCGCGCCGATGGCAGGTCCGCACCAGCAGCTCGGTATAGGCGCGCATGAAGGGCACGGTCATGGTCAGCTGGGACCGGTCCGGCAGGTCCAGGCCCCTCCGGTGGAGCCGTTTGATGACGCTGAACAGATAGTCCCAGCGCCCGGCGTTGAGGCCCGCCGCGTGGTCGCGGATCTCGTACAGGATCTCGTCCATCTCGAGCGCGGCGGTGATCGTCTCGACCAGGACGGTGGCGCGGATCGAGCCCTGCGGCACGCCGACCGCCTCCTGGGCGATCTCGAAGGCCCGGTTCCAGAGGCGCGCCTCGAGGTGGCTCTCCAGCTTGGGCAGGTACAGGTACGGTCCGCTGCCGCGCTTCAACAGCTCGGCGGCGTTGTGGAACATGAACAGGCCGAAGTCGAAGAGCGAGGCGCTGACCGGCTCGCCGTCGAGGGTGACGTGGCGCTCGACCAGGTGCCAGCCTCGCGGGCGCACCACCAGCGTCGCGATCTGGTCGTCGAGCCGGTACTCCTTCTCGGGCGTGGAGAGCGCCAGCTCGCGCCGCACCGCGTCGGCGATGTTCACCTGGGCCGCGACGACGTTCTCCCAGGTCGGGCTGAGCGCATCCTCGATATCGGCCATGAACACCTTCGCCCCAGAGTTGAGGGCGTTGATCATCATCTTCCGCTCGGCGGGGCCGGTGATCTCGACCCGCCGGTCGTCGAGGTCGGCCGGCGCCGTCGCCACCTGCCAGTCGCGCGCCCGCACGTCGGCGGTCTCGGACGGGAAGTCGACCGGCTCGCCGGCGTCGAAGCGCTCCTGCCGCGCCCGGCGGGCGGCCAGCAGCCGTTCCCGCTCGGGATTCAGCTCACGGTGCAGGCGCGCCACCAGGTCGAGTGCCTCGGGGGTCAGGATGCGGTCCGCACCGGACACCTCGCTCTGGCGGTGCTCGACGGCTGCGGCCATGTGTTGCGTCATCGGGCTGCCTCCTCTGCCTGCTCGGCCCGCTCTGCCTGCTCGCGGCGGACCGGCGTTGGTCCGGGCCGCAGCTCCTCGAGGGTCCGCAGGAACGCGGCCACGATCGGCGGCGGATCGCCGGCGTCGCGGCGGCGGGCGACGACGATGGTGCGGCGGATGGGCGTCATGTCGGTCACCTTCACGGCCGCCAGGCGCCCGTCGGACACCTCGCCCGCCACGCTCGTCCGCGGCAGCAGCGCGATCCCCAGCCCCTCCTCCACCATCCGCTTGGCGGCGTCGATATTGTCCACCTCCAGGTAGCCGCGGGGGCGGATCCCCGCCTGCCGGAAGATGGCGCTGGTCAGCTCGTGGTAGCTGCTCGCCCGGTCGAACAGGATCAGGCGCTCGCTGGCCATCTGCTCCATCCGGATCCGGCCGCGCTCGGTGAACGGGTGGCCGGGGCGGACCACGAGCACCAGCTCGTCGTCGAAGAGCGGCTCGAGTGTCACGTCCGGATGGTGGACCGGACGCATCATCCCCAGCTGCACCTCTTCGCGCCGCACCCACTCCAGGATCTCCTCGGAGTGCC
>CAYXZN010000205.1:0-4213 GCA_964469325.1 uncultured Steroidobacteraceae bacterium | reverse complement strand
GAGCATCGCCGACGCCGCCGCGCTGCTCGACGCGGGGGCCGACAAGGTGAGCATCAACAGCGCTGCGCTCGCCGATCCGGAGCTCGTGACCCTGCTCTCCGGGCGGCTCGGCTCGCAGTCGGTGGTGGTCGCCATCGACGCGATCGGCGGCGGCGGCTGGCGGGTCCGATCCGTGGCTGGAACGCGCGAGACGGGACGCGATGCGGTGGCCTGGGCGCGAGAGGCGGTCGAGCGTGGCGCGGGCGAGATCCTGCTGACCAGCATGGATCGCGACGGGACGCGTGCCGGCTACGATCTAGCGCTGCTCCGGGCCGTCGCCGGCGCGGTATCGGTGCCGGTGGTGGCCTCCGGCGGAGCCGGCTCCGCACGCGACGTCGCCGACGCCTTCACCCTGGGTGGTGCATCCGCCGCGCTGCTGGCCTCGACCCTCCACTTCGGCCTGCTGCGCCTGCCGGAGCTCAAGGCCGACCTCGATGCGCTCGGAATCCCGGTGCGACGCGTTGGTGGGAACCGGCCCAGCCCGCAGGAGGTCGCCGGATGGCTGGCGTGAGCGGCTTGGCGCCGGCGCCCCGGTGGGGGGATGGGCTCCTCCCGGTGGTGGTGCAGGACGTCGCGGACGGTACGGTCCTGATGCTGGCGTGGGCGAACGAGGCGGCGCTGGACGCGACCCTGACGACCGGCGAAGCGCACTTCTGGTCGCGAAGCCGGCAGGCGTTGTGGCGGAAGGGTGCGACCAGCGGCAACGTGCAGCGCGTCGTCTCGGTCCACTCCGACTGCGACGGCGATGCGCTGCTGTACCGGGTGCATCCCGAGGGGCCGGCATGTCATACCGGGGGTCGTTCCTGCTTCTCAGAGGACCCCGGGACGTTCTCGCTGAGCCGGCTGGAAGCGATCGTGGCCGAACGCGCCGCCACCCCCCGGCCGAGCAGCTACACATCGGCGCTGCTGGAGGGCGGCCCGGCCAGGCCCGCAACCAAGGTGGTCGAGGAGGCGGGCGAGGTGGCTGTCGCGGCGGTCGCCGACGACGCGGAGGCGGTCGCCCGCGAGTCCGCCGATCTCCTCTACCACCTGATCGTCCTCCTGCGATCACGACAGGTGTCGCTGGACCGCGTGATCGGGGTGCTCGCCCAGCGGCACCGCGAGCGCGACGGGGACGAGCGCGGATGAGCGAGCGCGAGCTGGGGGAGCTGCTGCGGACCGCGCACCGCCTGGTCGACGAGACCGACGCGATCCTGCTCCGCCACTTCGCTGGCGAGATGCGCGTCAGCACCAAGCCCGACATGACCCTGGTGACCGCGGCTGACGTGGAGGTGGAGACCCACCTGCGGAGCCGGATCGCGGAGCGCTTCCCCGGCCACGGATTTCTGGGCGAGGAGCTCGGCGCCGAGCCTGGGGACGGGGAGACGCGCTGGATCATCGACCCCATCGACGGCACCCATAACTTCGTGCGCGGGATCGAGGTCTTCGGCACGCTGCTGGCCGTCGAGCGGGCCGGCCGACTGGTGCTGGGCGTCGTTTCCGCGCCGGCGATGGGTCGATGCTGGGCGGCGGCCAGCGGCCTGGGTGCAGCGGTTCGCCACGCCGCCCGCGAGCGGCCGATCAGGGTCTCGTCGGTGGACCGCCTCGAGGATGCGCAGCTCTGCACCTCGGGCCTGCGGAGCCTCGACGCGGCAGGCCTGCTGCCGGGGTGGCTGCGCGCGGCGCGAGGGGCCTGGCGCGATCGCGGGTTCGGCGACTTCTGGGGGCACCTGCTGGTGGCGCAGGGCGCAGCCGAGGCGATGGTCGAGCACGGCGTCAAGCCCTGGGATCTTGCCGCTCCGGCGGCCATCGTGACCGAAGCCGGTGGCCGGATGACGGATCTCGAGCGACGGGACACGTGGGCGGGACCTTCGGCGGTGACGAGCAACGGGCTGGTTCATCACCAGCTGTTGAGCGTGCTCCTGGCCGAGGAGCCGGCCGAGGACGGCGTGGACGAACGCCCGGGTTAGACCGCTGCTCGGGCGCCAGCCCGGCCTCGACGTTGTGGAGCCAGGCGGTCCTGCGGCACCAGCCGGCCGAGACCGTCGATCCGGTACCCTTGCACGTGGGAGCTGCTGGGCGCGGCGGTCTGCCTCTCCGTCATGTCCATCATCTTCTTCCGCCCACGCGGGGCACCGACATGAACATGCAGCTCGACACCCGCCTCTACGCCAGCGCCATCGCAATCGTGTCGGGGGTGTACTCGATCGCCTCGGCGCTGGCCGGCGGGATGGGATCGATGCCGACCGGCGCCACGGTCATGCTGGTCGTGGGTGCCGTGGTGACCGCGCACGGGGTGGCGCTGCTCACCCCGGTCGCCGGCCGTCTGGGACGAGCGAGCGGCCCGCTGATGGTCCTCTGGGCGGTGATCATGCTCGGGAACCAGGTGGTCGCCGCCACGTCCGACTCGATGATGGGCGCCATGGCCTGGGACGGTGGGATGGTGGCGATCGCCGTCCTGATGCTGGCCAGCGGGCTGATCATGACCCTCAGCCGCGACTCGATGTAGCC
Source organism: uncultured Steroidobacteraceae bacterium (assembly GCA_964469325.1). Classification (GTDB taxonomy): domain Bacteria; phylum Chloroflexota; class Limnocylindria; order QHBO01; family QHBO01; genus CAYXZN01. The sequence goes on along the minus strand of CAYXZN010000205.1, from coordinate 1,684 downwards.
ACGCGGGCGCCCGCATAAGATAGGGGGGTAGGGTATACTGGTCGCTCTGGCGAAAACCCTTGATGCGTAGCGCGAGGTTGCGCGGATGCCCGGATACACCATGAGCCGCGACGACTACCTGACTCGTCTGCGCCGGATCGAGGGGCAGGTTCGCGGGCTTCAGCGGATGGTCAACCAGGACCAGTACTGCATCGACATCCTCACCCAGGTGTCCTCGGTGACGCGTGCCCTCCAGGGGGTGGCGGTTGGCCTGCTGGACGAGCACCTGCGGCACTGCGTGATGGAGGCCGCCGCCAAGGGAGACGACTCGAAGGTGGCTGAAGCGACCGCCGCGATCGAGCGCCTCATCCGCTCTTGAGCATCGAGAGGCCTTCATGACCGCCACGCCTGTCGACGGGCCCCTTCAGATCGTGGCGCTCGACGTCGAGGGGATGACGTGCGCTTCCTGCGTCAACCGGATCGAGCGCTTCGTGCGCAACGTCGACGGGGTTGCCGAGGTCAACGTCAACCTCGCCACCGAGCGGGCGAGCATCCGCTTCGACCCGGCCGCGACCTCGGTCGACCGCCTGAAGGGGGCGGTCCGGGCGGCGGGCTACGAAGTCCGCGAGCAGGTTGCTCCGACCGCCGCCGCTCCAGCGGGGGCGCAGGCCGATGCCGACGAAGCGGCACGAGAGCGCAGCATCGACGACCTGCGGCGGAAGTGGCTCGTCAGCCTGGGCGTCGGGCTGGCGCTGATGGCCGTCATGTACCTGCCACTGGGGCTGGAGATGCGGCTCATCGCGCCGCTGCTCCTGATCCCCGCGACGCTCATCCAGTTCTGGGCAGGCGGCATCTTCTACCGCGCGAGCTGGGCCGCCGCGCGCCACGGCGCCGCGAACATGAACACTCTGGTCGCGGTCGGAACCAGCGTCGCGTACGGATACAGCGCGTTCGTGACCCTCTGGCCGAGCCTCGCCGCCGAGTGGGGCTTCCCGTACCACCTCTACTACGAGACGGCGGTCATCATCATCGCCCTCATCCTCATGGGCCGCTGGCTGGAGGCACGGGCCAGGAAGCGCACGGCGGGCGCCATCCGGGCGCTGGTTGGCCTCCAGCCCAGGACCGCGCGCGTGCTGCGCGATGGCGTCGACCTGGACATCCCGGTCGAGGAGGTGAGAGTCGGCGATCTGCTCCGCGTCCGTCCCGGTGAGAAGGTGCCGGCCGATGGCGTGATCGTCGAGGGTCGCTCAGCCCTGGACCAGAGCATGATCACCGGCGAGAGCCTCCCGGTCGAGAAGGGAGATGGCGACGAGGTCATTGGCGCGACTCTGAACAGGACCGGCTCGTTCGTCTTCCGGGCCACCAGGGTCGGTGCCGACACCACCCTCGCCCAGATCGTGCGCCTCGTCGAGGAGGCGCAGGGGTCGAAGGCGCCGATCCAGCGGCTCGCGGACCAGGTCGCGGGCGTCTTCGTGCCGATCGTGCTGGTGCTCGCCGCGGTGACCGCGCTCGCCTGGCTGGTTCTGGGTCCGAGCCCGATCTTCGCGGTGACGGTGGCGATCGCGGTCCTGATCATCGCCTGCCCCTGCGCGCTGGGCCTCGCCACGCCGACGGCGATCATGGTCGGCACCGGGAAGGGCGCCGAACCGGAGTGGTAACCGCGCCATCTGCCTAGGTCGGCCAGCACCGGAATGAGCCGGCCGGC
>CAYXZN010000204.1:0-4223 GCA_964469325.1 uncultured Steroidobacteraceae bacterium | reverse complement strand
CCGGCGGTGGGCCTCGCGCACGAAGTTGCGCAGCTCGCGCAGCGACCCGTAGTCGGGGTGCACGTTGGTGTAGTCGGCGATGTCGTAGCCGTCGTCCCGCAGCGGCGAGGGGTAGAAGGGGAGCAGCCAGATGGCAGTCACCCCCAGCTCGCTGATGTAGTCGAGCCGCTCGGTCAGCCCCCGGAAGTCGCCGATCCCATCGCCGCTGGCGTCGTAGAAGGCCTTCACGTGCAGCTGGTAGATGATCGCGTCCTTGTACCAGAGCGGATCCTCGCGGAGCTGCACCGCCCGCTCGGCGCTCTGCTGCCGGACGCCCGCACCGGCGTTGGAGGTCTGGGTGGCCATGGGCGACCCTCAGCCCCGACGCCGGATGGTGAAGATCCGGAACGGGCGGTCAGCAGGGTCGAGGTCGACCGCCAGGTCGGGCCCTCGCTCCCGGCGCCGCTCGCCGGTGGCCAGGTCCACCAGCGTGTACGGCTCGTCCCAGCCGATCCCGATCGCCGGCAGCTCCGGGTGCAGGACGGCGCGCTCGCTGCGCCGCGGATCGACGTTGACCGCCACGTAGACCGGGTCCCGCCAGCGGGTCGGCACGCCCGTCAGCGGGTCGGTCGGGCCGTCGGGCAGCGCCTTGCGGTAGAAGAGCGTGGAGCGGCCGGTGGCGACCTCGAAGCGCAGGTTGTCGTAGCCCTGCAGGGCCGGGTGACGGCGACGGAGCCGGTTCAGCATGGTGACCAGGTCCTTGATGTTGCCGGGTGCGTTCCAGTCGCGCACGCGGATCTCGTACTTCTCGCTGTCGAGGTACTCCTCGCGGTCGTCGAGGCGGGCGTTCTCGCACAGCTCCCAACCGGAGTAGATGCCGTAGGTCGACGACAGGGTGGCAGCCAGGACGGTGCGGACCACGAACGCCGGCCAGCCGGCGTCGAGGTGGTGCGGGTTGATGTCGGGCGTGTTGGTGAACAGGTTGGCGCGGTAGTACTCCCGCATCTCGGTCTGGGTCAGCTCGGTGAAGTAGTCGCGCAGCTCGTCGCGCGTCTCGCGCCAGGTGAAGTAGGTGTAGCTCTGGGTGAAGCCGATCTTCGCCAGCACCTTCATCATCTTGGGCCGGGTGAACGCCTCGGAGAGGAAGATGACGTCGGCGTGGTCGCGCTGCACCTCGGCGATCAGCCAGGCCCAGAACGCAATCGGCTTGGTGTGCGGGTTGTCGACCCGGAAGATCTTCACCCCCCGGCCGACCCAGGTCAGCACCACGTCCAGCCAGGCCCGCCACAGCGCCTCGCGGGCGTCGGGGTCGGAGCCGTAGAAGTCGATCGGGTAGATGTCCTGGTACTTCTTCGGCGGGTTCTCGGCAAACTTGATCGACCCGTCGGGCGAGTGGCGGAACCACTCGGGATGGGTCTGCACCCACGGGTGGTCGGGAGAGGCCTGGATGGCGAGGTCCATGGCCAGCTCCATGCCGTGCCGCTCGACGGCCTCGCGGAAGTGGAGGAACTCGTCGAGGCCGCCCAGCTCCTGCGCCACCTCGGTGTGGCCGCCATCGGCTGAGCCGATGGCGTACGGGCTGCCGACGTCGTCCGGCTCAGCCGAAAGGGTGTTGTTCTTCCCCTTGCGGTTGGTGACGCCGATGGGGTGGACCGGCAGCACGTACACGACGTCGAAGCCCATCCGCCGGATGTCGGGGAGCCGCCACTCGGCGCCCTTCAGGGTGGTCGCCTGCCCCGGCCGGCGCCCCTGGGAGCGCGGGAAGAGCTCGTACCAGGCGCCGAGGCGCGCCCGATCGCGGTCGACCACCACGGCCAGCTCTCGCGGGTAGCGGGTGGCGGTGCTGCGGTCAGGGTGGCGCCGCGCGACCTCGAGCAGCCGGGGATCGTGGAGGATCCGGATCCGGGCCGCGTCGCCGCGCGCCCGCTCGAGACGGCCGAGCGCCGCGCGGACGATCTTCAGGTCGGCGGCCGACTCGGCCCGGGCCGCCCGCTCGGCGGTCTCGGCCAGCAGGATCCGCCCCTCCTCGATCTCGCCCGGCACGGCCACGCCGGCGTCGACCTTCTTCACGAACCCCTCGCGCCAGGACCCGAAGGCGTCGCGCCAGGCCTCGATCGTGTAGCGGTGCCAGCGGTTGCGGTCCAGGCTGGCGGCAGCCGACCAGCGATCGTTGTCGACCGCGCGCATCGGCCACTCGCGCCACTCCGCCTCGTCGTCCGCCCGGACCAGCAGGGCGGCGTCGAGCAGGTCGTGGCCATCGGCGAAGATGTCGGCGGTCACCAGGAGCTGGTCGCCGACCACGCGCTTGATCGGATACCGCCCACCATCCAGCTCCGGCCAGACGCGCTCGATGACGATCGTCCGGCGGGTGCCGACCGTTCGGTCGTCGGAGAGCGGGGAGGTGATCGGTGAGTCGGAGCGAGGCTGCGTCGTCGTCATCGGTCCCCCGAACCCTACCCGATCCCGGCCTCCTCGGCCCCGGCACGTCCGGCGCTCTTCCGCTAGTGTCGGGGTCCATGGCTGGCCGCTCATGCGTCGCCTCGCGTCGGTGCGCCCCGACGCTGCTCTGGGGTCTCCTGCTGGCGCTCGCCGGCTGCGTCGGCGACGAGCAGACCATCAACGGGTCACCGGTCCCCGACCCGACCACCCCGGGGGTCGGCTCGCCGGCAGCATCGGTCCCGCCGTCGCCCCCGGACCCGACACCGTTCCCGCTCCGGACGGGCCCCGACGCGCTCGCGCTCGAGCTGGTCGCCGATGGCTTCGTTCGTCCTCTCGGCGTGCTGGCGGCCGGCGACGGCGGCGATCAGCTCTTCGTCGTCGAGCAGGACGGCGTCATCCGGATCCTCGACGTAGAGCGGAGCGTTCTGCCCGACCCCTTCCTGGAGCTCACCGGCCGGGTGGAGTCGGGTGGCAACGAGCAGGGGCTGCTGGGGCTCGCCTTCCATCCCGATCACGCCCGCAACGGGCGCCTCTTCGTCAACTACACGCGCCAGCCGGACGGGGCGACGGTCGTGGCTGAGTACCGCGTCGCGGCCAGCGGGCAGCGGGTCGACCCCGGCAGCGAGCGCGTGCTGCTCGAGATCCCGCAGCCCTTCGCCAACCACAACGGGGGGCAGCTGGCATTCGGGCCGGACGGGTACCTGTACGTGGCGCTCGGCGACGGCGGCGGCGCGAACGACCCGCGCGGCAACGGCCAGGACCCGGCGACGCTGCTGGGCACCCTCCTGCGCCTCGACGTCGACGGCTCCTCCCCGGGCCGCGCCTACGCCGTTCCCGACGACAACCCGTTCGCCGATGGCGGCGGGGCAGCGGAGGTGTGGGCCTACGGGCTCCGCAACCCCTGGCGCTTCAGCTTCGACCGTCGGGCCGGGGACCTCTACATCGCCGACGTCGGGCAGGGCGGCTGGGAGGAGGTGAACCGACAGCCGGTCGACTCCGCCGGCGGCGAGAACTACGGCTGGCCGGTGATGGAGGGGCGCCACTGCACGGCGGCCGAGGGGTGCGACCAGAGCCCGTACGCGCTGCCCATCGCCGAGTACCCGCTGGACGGGGCCTGCGCGATCGTGGGCGGCCACGTGTACCGCGGGTCGGCACAGCCGGAGCTGGTCGGGGTCTACCTGTTCGCCGACCACTGCACCGGCGAGGTGATGACGCTCCAGGTCGACGAGGGCACGATCACGCCGAAGCCGGTTCTGCAGTCGGGACTGACGGTGACCTCGTTCGGGGAGGACGAGGCTGGCGAGGTGTACCTCGTCGCCCGTGAGGGCGGCATCTACCGCGTCCTGGTCGACTAGGTCGGCCCCGGCTCCAGGACCCCCAGCGCGCGGAGGCTCACCCAGCGGCCGTGGCCGACGATCAGGTGGTCGAGCAGCTCGATGTCGAGCAGCCGCCCGGCGCGGGCCAGCTCGCCGGTGATGCGCAGGTCCTCGGCCGATGGGGTGGGATCGCCGGACGGATGGTTGTGGACGACCGCGATTCCTGCCGCCTGCCGGCGAACCGCGTCACGAAAGACCTCCGCCACGCGAACGGGCGCGCCGGCCAGGCTGCCGCGGTAGAGCGTCTGCCAGCCGATGACCGCGTTCCTGGTGTTCACGGCCACCACCCGCAGCTCCTCTCCCGGCAGCCTCCCCATCTCGACCACCAGCCGCTCCCCCAGGTCGGCGGGGGTTCGAATCCGCCAGCCCGGGTCCGGCCAGGCCGAGGCGATCCGCCGTCCCAGCTCGACGGCGGCGGCCCGCACCACC
>CAYXZN010000203.1:0-4266 GCA_964469325.1 uncultured Steroidobacteraceae bacterium | reverse complement strand
CACCTCCAGCTCCACCAGCCGTCCCTGGAGCTGCTCGAGCTCCGTGCGCTGCGCCTCGTCCAGCTCCTGCCCGGCGTGCCGGAAGTCCCGCAGCCAGTGCTCGAGCAGCCGGCGCCGCTCCCCGGCGACGGAGCGCGCCTCGTCGGTTTCGGCCAGGGCCCGCACCGCCTCGTACAGCCCGCGACGGAAGGCGAGCCCCACCCGCCACTTGGTCAGCTGCTCGTCGGCGGCCTGGGCGGCGTCCCGCAGGGCCGCGTCCGGGTGAACCTGGGCCAGGAAGGCGCCCCGTCCGTACGCCGCGCCGATCTCTGCCACCGCCAGCTCCACCGGCCCCAGCGTCCCCTCCAGGCTGGGCTCGTCCCGGGAGGCGATGGCTCTCGCAACCAGCTCCTCTCCGCGCGCGATCGCGGCCTCGGTCTCTTCGTGCACGCTCTGGGTTGAGGCCGATGTGTAGTCGTACACGGCCCGCATGGTACGGCAGCGCCCGTCCTGATGGGACGAGGGTCCGTTTAGGTGCGCGTATCTGCCCGGCGAATACAGCAGCGGCGGAGCGGCGGCTGTGCCGTCACGGTACTCGCGGGGCGCATGCCGCGACGGTTCAGATGGGTCAGTGCCGGAGTTGTACTCGCACCGCGAATACTCCGGCCGGCCGCGGACGGAGGTGGACTAGGCGGCCTGGCGGGACCAGAACCGATGCGAGCGGTTGAGGCGCAGGAGCAGCTCCCCGTAGGCGACCGTCGCGTCCAGCGACAGCACGGATTCGGAGTCGTACCGGCTCCGGTACTGGTACACCTGCCGGTAGACCCAGAGCTTCTCGAAGAGCTCGCGGTCGCTGAGCTGCATCGGCTGCATCGGCTGCATCGGCCCCTGCATGTCGTCCCTCCAATGCAGGGGCCGTGCCGACCCTTCCCGGCCTCGCGCATTGTCGGTGCCGTCCTGGCGGGCGTTACACGCCGATCTCGGCAGCCGTGCCGGGTTAACGCTCACCAGGGGGCGGGTTGACGAGACGGCAGCCGGGATGGAGCGCCGGTCAGCCCTCCTCGGGGCCGTCGACGTTGAAGACCGGCTGCCCGCGCCCGATCCGGACGACGACCGCTTCGGCGCCCTCGCTGGGCGGCGTTCCCTCGCGGTGGACCACGCCCCGCGGGACGTGCACGAAGTCACCGGCGGTGCCGGCGAGCGTCTCCTTCCCGCCCGGCCCGAACTCGAGCTCGGCGGAACCGCTCACCACGAAGATGTAGGTGTCCGTCTCCCCGTGGTGGTGCCAGCCGCTCTTCACACCCGGCTCGGTTCGCACGTAGCCGACCCAGCGGTCCTCGGCCGCGAACGCCTGCTCGCGGCTCATCCCCGGCGTGACCGGGCCCGGGGCCACGCCCCGTTCGGCGGCTCGGATCACCTTGGGGCGTCGCTCTCCCACGTCACCTCCATCTTCGACTGGCCAGAGATCTCTCGGACCAGCGTAGGAGCGAAGTCAAAGCGCCGTCGGCGGGCACGCCGCTGCCGAGCGAAACACCCGGTGATTCGACCAGCGGCCGATCGGCCGAAATGACCCGCTCGGCCGATGGCTGAACCGCTCAGCGTTTCGGAAGGCGGAGGAGTCGGGACTCGATCGCCATTCGAAACACGGGGCGTTTCGGCGACCGGGGCGCGACAATGGTCCTTCCCCAGGGTCTTCTCTTGCGGAACGCGGGGGTGTGCTATGCTTTCGCACGCGTGTTCGATTGGCGCTCCGGTCAGCGCCGCGGCTTCACCCCCGTCCGATCCCGATTCTTCCCATGCCCTGACCGGGCCCCGCATCCGCGGGTGGGCCTCGTCAGGAGCATTTCGTGCCTTTCACTCAGCTCGGGCTGACCCCCGAACTGGTCCGCGCTGTCGCGGACCAGGGTTACATCCAGCCAACTCCCGTCCAGCGCGAGGCGATCCCGATCGTGCTCGCCGGCCGCGACCTGCTCGCAGGCGCGCAGACCGGCACCGGCAAGACGGCCGCCTTCGTGCTGCCACTCCTCCAGCGGCTCAACGCCGCGCCGCGTGCCGGCCGGCCCCGGATCCGCGCGCTGATCCTCACGCCGACGCGTGAGCTGGCGATGCAGATCCAGGAGAGCGTCCGCACCTACGGGGCGCGACGCCCCGTCCGCTCGACCGTCGTCTACGGCGGCGTCGGCTTCGACCCCCAGGTCCGCGCCCTGCGCGCCGGCCCGGAGATCGTCGTCGCCACCCCCGGGCGGCTGCTCGACCATGCCCGGCAGCGCACCATCGACCTGAGCTCGGTCGAAATCCTCGTCCTCGACGAGGCGGACCGCATGCTCGACATGGGCTTCATCCGCGACATTCGCCAGGTGCTCGCGCTGCTGCCCGCCAGCCGGCAGAACCTCCTCTTCTCGGCGACCTTCTCGAACCAGATTCGCGACCTCGCCTCGGGGCTGCTGGATCGGCCGGCATCGGTCCAGGTCACCCCGCGCAACACGCCCACGGACCTGGTCCGCCAGGTCGTCCACCCGGTGGATCGGCACCGCAAGCGCGAGCTGCTGGTCCACCTGGTGCGCATCGGCGAGGTCGACCAGGCGCTGGTCTTCACCCGCACCAAGCACGGCGCCAACAAGCTCGCCCAACAGCTGGCGCGCGCCGGCATCGCCACCACTGCCATCCACGGCAACAAGAGCCAGCCGCAGCGGACCCGAGCCCTCGCCGATTTCAAGGCCGGACGTGCCCGGCTGCTGGTGGCCACCGAGGTCGCAGCCCGCGGTCTCGACATCGAGGCGCTGCCGCACGTGGTGAACTTCGAGCTGCCGATGGTGGCGCAGGACTACGTCCACCGCATCGGCCGCACCGGTCGCGCGGGCGTGGACGGGATCGCCGTCTCGCTGGTGTGCGCCGACGAGGCGCCGCTGCTGCGGGAGATCGAGCGCCTCCTGGGTGGGCCGATTCCGACCGAGCCGATCTCCGGCTTCGAGCCGGACCGCAGCATCCCGGTCGAGCCGATCCGCCTCCGCAGCGGAGGGGGCGGGCAGCCGCGTCCGCGCCAGGGCAGCGGGGGAGGCCGGCGCTCCCGACGACCCGATCGCTTCGGCCCCGAGGCGGGTCGCCGCTGGGAGTCGTCCCCCCGGAGTGGGCGGCACGCCGGCGATCACGGCGCCGGCCACGCCGGCGACCAGCGCCGGGAGTGGACCGCGCTTCCCGGTGAGCGCCGCCGGGATCGTCGCCCACGCCTCGGAGAGCGCTCCGTCAGCTGATCCGGGGAGGGGCCTGCTCGCCCGCTCACGACCTGTCATATGCGGCTGGTGGCCGCATTAGCCGGCCAATTTCGGCTCGGCGACCTGGACCCACGCTCAGATCAGCCGACGGCGCGGCCCAACAGGCCGCTAGTGCGGCTCCTGGACGCATTAGTCAAGTCGGGCCCGCCAGAGGAGGCGGCCGGTGGCCGCCGCCGCGCTACTACGCCAATGGAGTCAGCTCGGGCAGCTCGTCGCGCAGCGGCTCCAGGTCGGGGTCCTTGAGGGCCCACTCGGCGAGGTCGGGCCGCAGCCGGAACGCCTCCGGCAGCCGGCGTCGCGCCCCGTCGAGATCCCCCGACAGCGCGTGGAAGCAGGCCTCGTTGTAGACGAAGGCGCCGATCACGCCATCGGGCACCGACCCGCGTCGGACGATCCCTTCCACCTTCGCTGATAGCTCCGCCACCCGGTCCGGTCGGCCGTGCACCTCGGTGAGCCAGCGCAGGTGCTCGAGGGTGTGCCCGGCGCCGTTGCCCAGCGAACCCGAGAGGAGCAGCTCGGAGCCCAGCAGCGCGTCGGCCGGCGTGTCCTGCACGGCGGTGGTCAGCGCCTCGCTCACCTCGTCCGCCTCTGCCTCGACCCGCGCCCACGACCAGCCGGCGCGCTCCGCGTAGAAGGCGGCGTTCATCTCGTCGATGGGGTCACTGGTCGGCTGCGGCGCCTCGCCCCGCCCCGCCGCCTCGAACCGCTCCAGCTGGCGTCGCTTCCAGGCGTTCAGGTGCGCCTGGTGGTCCTTGGGCGACCACGCGGCGGGAGAGCCCGACGCGTCCCGGATCTTCCCCGGCAGCGCGCCGATCAGCTCGCGCTCCGCGCTCCGGGCGGTGCGCAGCGTCTCGGCGATGTCGTCCTGGAGCGTGGTGTCGGGCATCCGTATCGGCCTCGAGCGGTGGGCGGTCGGACGGATGGTACGTGCTGCGCTCCCGCATCGGCCAGTCCCGAGGCTACCGGCGGGCTGCGGCGTATCCTCTGGCCATGGAAGAGATGCAGCGCGACGAGG
>CAYXZN010000202.1:0-4312 GCA_964469325.1 uncultured Steroidobacteraceae bacterium | reverse complement strand
GAGGGACGTGGCGCTACCGCGTGATGTGGCTCGCCAACCGGATCGTCATGCGGCTCCTCTTCGACGTCCGCGTCGAGGGGCTGGAGCACCGGCCCGCCCCGCCGTACCAGATCGTGGCCAACCACCACAACGGGTTCGACCCCATGCTCCTGCTGGCGGTCACCCCCTACGAGCCGCGGATCACCTTCTTCGGGCCCAAGGAGGCCGATTTCAGCCGTGGGTTCAAGAACCGGCTGATGGCCTTCGTGGGCAGCAACATCCCCTACCACCCGGACCGGAGGAGGCTCACCGGAGTCGTCCGCACCGTGCGCAGGATCTTCGATGCCGGCGGGGTGATGGCCATCTTCGCCGAGGGGCGCATCGGCTTCCGGGAGAGCGAGCTCCAGCAGTTCGAGGAGGGCGCGGCCGCCTTCGCCGCCGCCTCGGAGGTGCCGGTCGTGCCGTGCGCCATCGTCGGCAGCACCCACCTGTGGTTCCGGGCGCGGGTCTTGGTCCGCTTCGGCCCACCGATCTCCGTGGAAACCGGGGATCGGCGGCTGGCCCGGGCCGCGCTCGAGGAGCGGATGCGGGCCGGGCTCGAGGCGCTCCTCCCCGACCGTGAGCCACCCCTCCCCCGGCGCCGCCCGCTCGCCTGGCTGACCGACCTGCTGAACGGACCCGAGGACGTCGCCCGTCGCCGCGAGGAGCTGGGCGCTCGGCTTCGCTAGCATCGGGGCGTGCTCCCCCTCGCCTGGACCCTGTTCGCGCTCAGCGCCGTGGCCGGCTTCCTGGTGATCGCCGCGTACTGGCTGGACGTACGGGACCGCCCCGACCTGACGGCGCGGCAGCGGATGGGATGGTCGCTGGGCGTGCTGGCCTTCCCGGTGGTGATCCCCGTCTACGCCCTGGCCGGCGGGCCAGGCTGGCCGCCTGCCCTCCGCGCGGCGGCCTTCGTCCCCGCCTTTGCGCTGGCGCTCTTCTTCGCCTTCCTGTTCGGCGCCTTCGGCTGACCGGAGCCGCCCATCTCAGCCGGCCGAGCCGGCCGGCGGCTACCATCGGCGCATGAAGACCGATCAGACCGATGTCGGCGCCGAAGACGCCGTCGCCTACCTGCGCGACCACGCCGAGCAGAACATTCGACAGCTCGACGAGTTCCTCCGCCTCCAGTCGGTGAGCGCCGACCCGGCCCGCAAGGGCGAGGTGCGGCGCACCGCGCAGTGGGTGGCCGATGAGCTGAGCCGGATCGGCTTCGAGCACGTTGCGATCAACGAGACCTCCAGCCACCCCATCGTCACCGCCGACTGGCTGCACGCGGGGGACGCGCCCACCGTCCTCGTCTACTGCCACTACGACGTGCAGCCGGAGGACCCGCTGGACGAATGGGTGCGCCCGCCGTTCGAGCCTCGCTACGAGGACGACAACGTGTACGCGCGCGGTTCCGGCGACGACAAGGGGCAGCTGCACATGCACCTCAAGGCGGCCGAGGCGTGGATGGCGACCGCGGGACGGCTGCCGCTCAACCTGCGGGTCATGTTCGAGGGGGACGAGGAGGTCGGGTCGGAGCCGGCCGACCGGTTCGTGGCGGAGCACCCCAAGCTGCTGGAGGCGGACATCTGCATCGTCAGCGACAGCGACATGTACGACGACGAGGGCACGCCGTCGATCACCTACGGCATCCGGGGCATCGCGTACTTCGAGGTCCGCGTCCGCGGCTCGGACCACGACCTGCACTCGGGGCAGTACGGCGGCGGCGTGGCGAACCCGGCCAACGTGCTGGTCAGGATGCTCGCCTCGCTGATCGACGAGCGCGGCCGCGTCACCATTCCCGGCTTCTACGACCGCGTCCGCGACCTGTCGGAGGCGGAGCGCGCCGCCTACGCCGAGCTGCCCTTCGACGAGCGGGACTGGGCCCGTCGGATCGAGGTGCCGAAGAGCTGGGACGGTGAGGCCGGCTACACCCTGCTCGAGCGCCTGTCGGCGCGGCCCACCTTCGACATCAACGGCATCTGGGGCGGCTACTCCGGCGAGGGCGCCAAGACCATCATCCCCGCCTGGGCGACGGCCAAGTTCAGCACGCGCCTCGTCCCCGACCAGGTCCACGGGGAGATCGAGCGGCTGGTGGTCGAGCACCTCGAGCGGATCGCGCCGCCCGAGGTGCGGGTCGAGGTGAAGGTGATTCACGGCGGGAATCCCGCCGTGACCCCGCTCGACCACCCCGCGGTGCAGGCCGCAGCCGGCGTGCTGAACGACACCTTCGGCCGGCAGACCCTCTTCCACCGCTCCGGGGGCTCGATACCGGTGGTGGAGTCGCTGGAGCGGCACCTGGGCCTGAAGTCGGTGCTGGTCGGCTTCGCCTCGCCGAACGGCAACTTCCACGCGCCGAACGAGTGGATGCCGCTCTCCAACTACCGCATCGGCAGCGAGGCGCTGGTGCGCCTGTGGGCGCGCTTCGCGCAGCTGAGCCCGGCCGACCTGCGCGGCCAGGGCTGAGGACGCATGCCGGCGCGGCGCGGCTCACGACGCGCTTCCACCCCATCCCGGCCCGACGGGGACGAGGATCAGTGGCTGCCGCTCGGGGCCGCGAGCCGGCTGGTGGGGGTCGGGCCCGACACGCTCCGCCGCTGGGCGGACACCGGCAAGGTGCAGAGCTACGTCACGCCGGGCGGGCATCGGCGCTTCCACCGCGCCAGCCTGGAGGAGATGGTCAACGCCCCCAGGCAGCAGCACCGCTACGGCCTGGACCGGCTGGTCGACTCGGCCGGGACGATCCGCGGCGAGGTGCATCGGCGCATGGTCCGCACCGGCTACGCCGGCCAGCCATGGCAGGCGGCGCTGAGCGAGGAGCAGCGGGCCGACTTCCGGCGCTGGGGGCAGCGCACCTTCAACCTGGTGATCGAGTACGTGGCCGCCAGCCGGCGCGCGGAGCGCGAGCTGCTGCTCGCCGACGCGGAGCGGATGGGCGCCCTGTACGGTCGCGAGGCGTCGGCCGCGGGCCTGTCACTGGCCGAGACGGTGGAGGCGTTCCTCTTCTTCCGCTCACCGGTGCTGGAGGCGATCGCCGGACACCTGCGGCGCCGGGCCGGCGACGTGCGCGAGGTGACCGATGCGTTCCGGGAGGCATCGGCCGCCATCGACCAGGTGCTGGTGGCGCTGGTCAGCAGTCACCGCGAGGCGATGGCTACTCGACCAGGTAGAGGTCGCGGCTCGTCTGGTTGAGCCGCTCCGGCCCCGCGTCCGTGAGCACCACGATGTCCTCGATGCGCGCGCCCCACTGGCCGGCCAGGTAGATCCCCGGCTCGATGCTGAACGCGTCACCGATCTGCAGCGGCTCTTCGTTGCCCTCGAAGACGTACGGCTCCTCGTGGGTCTGCATGCCGATGCCGTGCCCCATCCGGTGCAGGATCCCGTCGCCGTACCCGCCCTCCGCGATGATCGTCGCCGCGACCGCGTCCAGCTCCCGACCGGTGATTCCCGGCCGGGCCGCGTTGGCCGCCTCCTCCTGGGCCTCCTTCAGCACCTCGTAGAGGTCCGCGAAGTCCGCGGGCGGCTCCCCCACGAACGCGGTCCGGGTCGTGTCGCTGTAGTAGCCGCCAACCGTGCCGCCGATGTCGAGCACGATCGCGTCGCCGGTGCCGATCGCTCGCTCGCCGGCCTCGTGGTGCGGGCTGGCCGCGTTGGGCCCCGACGCGACGATGGCGAACTCGGCGCTGTCGTGCCCGGCCTCGACGAGGAGCTCCCGGATGCGGTCGCTCACCTCGGCCTCGGTCCGGCCGGAGAGGCGCTCGGAAGTGATGGCGGTCATCGCCGCGTCCGCGGCCTTCCCGGCCGCCGTCAGCCGCTCGACCTCCTCGGGTCCCTTGCGCCGCCGGAGCGCCGACAGGGCGTGGCCGGCCTCGCGCAGCTCGATCGGGTCGAGCACCGCCTGCAGGCGGAGCACGAAAGTCGCCGGCATCTGGTCCTGCACGCCGACGCGCCGTACGTCGGGGGCGAGCAGCGAGCGGACCAGCTGCGAGGCGTCCTCGCCGTCCCGCCACGCGATCAGCTCCATGTCGTCCGCCAGCTCGCCCAGCTCGTGCTCGGCGAGCGGCGCCTCGAGCTGCGGGACGACGAGCGTCGGGTCGCCGGCGACCGGCAGCACCAGGCAGGTCAGCCGCTCCCGCAGGTGGGGGGAGTAGCCCAGCAGGTACGCGTAGTCGACCGAGGGGCTGACCAGCAGCGCGTCCAGCCCCCGCTCCCCGGCCTCGGCGGCGGCGCGACGCAGCCGGTCGCGGTACACGGCGTCATCGAATCGGGCGCGGCTGGCGGCGACGGTCACGCCCACAGAGTAGCAACC
>CAYXZN010000201.1:0-4320 GCA_964469325.1 uncultured Steroidobacteraceae bacterium | reverse complement strand
GGGGACCGACGTCCGCTGGTCGAAACACGTGGTGTTTGACGGGCGTGGCGGGAGGAGAAGGCCTGCGTTTCGCTCACCGATCGAATCGCTGAGCGTTTCAGCCAGCGATCGGATCAGCTGCAAGCGGGCGGCTCCCGGCCCATCGGGTACGATGCCGCGGTGTTCGAGCTGCGGAGGGACCCGGTGACCGGCTGGTGGTCCGCCGTGGTGACCGACCGCACCTTCGAGCACAGCTCCTTCGCCATCCAGGCGGCGCCCGTCGAAGGGTCCCACTGCCGCCACTGCGACGAGGCGCCGGAGGGGAGCGACCAGATCCGCCGCGTCATGCTGCGGAGCGACGCCTTCCACCGCATCGACTCGAGCAAGGAGCGCGCGGCCCAGCTGTCCATCTCCGAGGTCGAGGCCTCGAGCGGATCGTGGCAGATCCTGGTCGGGCCGCGAGGCCACCACGAGCGCTTCGCGGACAGCGACCCTGGGGTGGCGACCCGCCTCCTGACCACCCTGCGCGACGCCATGCGCGACGCGGGGGCCACGGCCAGGCCCCCGGACCAGCCGGTCTACGTCCAGGCGGTGCAGAGCTACGGGCGCCAGGCGGGGTCGCGCAGCCAGCACCTGAACGTGGAGCTGTACGCCATCCCGCAGGTGCCGCACTGGGTGGCCGAGGAGATCGGCGGCGGGGCGCGCCATTTCATCAGCCGCCGCGGCTGCGTCTGGTGCGGCCTGGCCCAGACCGAGGAGGAGGCCGGCGAGCGGCTCATCTTCGCCGACGAGTCGTTCGTCGTCTTCGCCCCGGCCGCCAGCCGCTCGGCGTTCGAGATGATGGTCGTCCCGCGGCGCCACGCGGCGGACTTCACGGCCAGCGGCGACGGCGACCTGGCGGCCTGCGCGGTCACCCTCCGGCGAGCTCTCCACGCCCTCGACGCGCTCGGCGACCCGCCCTACAACCTGTTCCTGCACACCGCGCCGGCGAGCGAGCGCCTGGACCAGACCTTCCACTGGCACTGGGAGATCCACCCGCGGCTGCGGGTGATCGCCGGGCTGGAGCGGGCCACCGCGCTGGCGGTCAACCCGGCCGCCCCCGAGTACGCGGCCGAGGTGCTGCGGAGCCACCTGGCCGCCGGCGCGCAGGGTGGGGCGCCGGCGCCGGCATCGGCATCGGCCCCTGCATCGGTGTAACAGGTGGGGAGGGGGCGAGCGTTCTCCACGCAGGGATCGAAGCGGTGCTGGAGGCGCGTGTGCAGGCAATGGCGTTCGGTCGACTGTCGGCGGAGGTTGCGCCGATGACCGCTGCCCGCCTCAGCGCCGACCGCGAAGCGGTCTTCCAGCACCTCTTCGACGAGTACCAGCAGCCCATCTTCAACTACGTGCTGCGGATGGTCGGCGACGCCGATCGAGCCGCCGATATCACCCAGGACACCTTCATCAAGGCCTACCGCAAGCTCGACTCCCTGACCGATGAGGGCTCCGCGCGGAGCTGGATCTACCGGATCGCGACCAACACCGCCATCGACGACACGCGACGGCGGAAGTTCTTCGTCTTCGGCTCCCGGCACGGCGAGCCAGAGCCGGGTCACGACCAGGCCGATCAGCGCCCGGGTCCCGAGGCGCAGGTGATGGCCAGCACGCTCGACGAGCGGATCCAGCGCTCCCTGCTCCGGCTGCGGCCCAACCACCGCCAGTGCCTGATCCTGAGCGACATCGAGGACATGAGCCCGCTCCAGATCGCCGAGGTGATGGGGATGAGCTACGGCGCGGTGCGCACCCTGCTCTGCCGCGCGCGGGCGGAGATGCGCCGCCACCTCGCCGACGAGGGTCTGACCCGATGAGCCGCCGCTTCGAGTCCCACCCCGACGAGCTGCTGAGCGCCTCGCTCTCCGAGCAGCTCCCCGAGGCGGAGCGCCGCCAGCTCGACGCGCACCTCGCCGGCTGTGAGCGCTGCCAGCAGCTGCTCGCAGCCTTCGCCGACCAACGCCGCCTCCTGTCGGGAATGCGCCACGTCCCCGCGCCGAGCAGCCTTGCGGCCGACGTGGAGGCGGGCCTCGCCGAACCGGAGGTCCGGTGGTGGCGTCGTCCCTTTCCCCTCCTGGGCGCGCTGGGAGCTGCGGGCGCCGTCGCGGCCGGGGCGCTGCTGGCGGTGATGCTCACCGCCGGCCCCGAGGAGCCCCCGGTTGCCGCGAGCCCGGATGCCACCCCCGCGGTCGACGCCACTCCGGAACCGACCGCCACCTTCACCGCGGCGCCCACCCCGGCCGCGACCCCGATCCCCACTCCCGAGCCGGTGCTGGCCGCCGGCGAGATCGGCTACCTGTCGCTAACCGGCACGCCCCTCGATCCGATGCTCGAGCTGCGCCGCTCGGAGCTGAGCGGGCAGGACGCCAAGGTGGCGGACCTGCGGGCGGAGAGCGGTCCGCCGGTGGCGGCCAGCATCTCGCCCGACGGCCAGTGGCTCGCCTACCAGACCTTCCAGTGGGGGCCGGGCTGGAACCGGGCCTGGCTGGTGCGCCTCGCCGACGGCCACGCCATCGACCTCGGGGAGACGCCGGGCGACCCGTTCGGGCGGCAGATGGCCTGGTTCGGCGCCAGCAAGAGCCTGCTCGCCTACACCCGGCTTTCCGACGTCGGCAGCCCGACCGCGTCGACGGACGTCTGGGTCGCCGACACCGTCACCGGTGAGACGGTGAACGTCACGAACAACGGGGCCGCCTACGTCGGCAGCTTCATCCCCAACACCGACCTGCTGTACGTCAGCGTGTCCGGCTCGAGCCCCAACAGCTTCCTGGTCGACCTGACCCCGACCGACGCCGGGGTCGCCCCGGTCGACCTGGCCACCGAGGACCCAATCGAAGGCGTCTTCCAGCCGATGCTCAACCCACGCGGCGACCGCGTCATCTTCTGGCGAGGAGCGATGGGCGAGGGCGCCGAGCAGCGGATCTTCCGGACCGGCGGCATGCTGTACGTCGAGGAGGCGCCTGATGGCGGCTTCACCTGGGAGGGGCAGCAGCTGTTCGAGGATCTGACGGCGGGCGCGAACGCAATGACCGATGCCGCCGTCACGTGGTCCCCGGACGGGGACGCCTTCGCCGCCTGGAACGTCCGCTACAGCGGCAACCGCGGCACACCCGACGCCGAGTACCCCGACCCCGCATCGGTGTACGTGGGCCGCGTCTCGGACGGGGAGCTCGTGAGCCGCGACGGGATGAGCTACCGGCACCCGAACGCGGACGAGCCGGCCTTCCTGGTGGTGGACGTGCAGTTCGCTCCCGGCGAGAGCGGCAGCCTCGGCACCCTCCTGCTCACCGTCCAGCTGGACGCGGGCTCCGAGGGCGGAGACGGGCCGCTCGCCACGGCCATCCTGGTCCGCGTCGATCCCGCCACCGGAACCGAGGAGCCGCTGGGCGCCGTGGAGGGCTGGGCCGGGCCGGCGGTGCACGTCGAGGGCGGCGACTCGGACGGCTGAGCCGGCGCCGCCATCGGGCTATACTCGGCTGCGACCTTTAACGCGGTCCCGCGAGGCCGCCAAGGAGAACGCCGTGCAGCCAACCCGGTTCCTGCGTGCCATCGGCCTGCGGTCGGTGGCGCTTTCGTGTCCGCGACGGTGAGTGCCCGCCAGGTGCTCGACGCCGACGCGGTGCGGCGGGCGCTGACCCGCATCGCCCACGAGGTCGTCGAGCGCGAGGGCGGGACGGATGAGCTGGTGCTGGTCGGCCTGCGCACCCGCGGCGTCCCGCTCGCCCGCCGCCTGGCCGGGCTGATCGAGCAGCACGAGGGGACCGCCGTTCCGATCGGCTCGCTGGACATCACCTTCTACCGCGACGACCTGACCAGGCTGGCGCACGCGCCGATCGTGAAGCGCACCGACATCGGCGCGGAGGTGGCTGGCAAGACGGTGATCCTGGTCGACGACGTCCTGTACACCGGGCGCACCGTGCGTGCCGCGCTGGACGCGCTGGTCGACCACGGCCGCCCCGCGGCCGTTCGGCTGGCGGTGGTGGTGGACCGGGGCCACCGCGAGCTGCCGATCCGCCCCGACTTCGTGGGCAAGAACCTGCCCACCAGCCGCGACGAGGCGGTTCACGTCCGCCTGGTCGAGACCGACGGGGTGGACGAGGTGGTGATCGAGCCATGAGCGGCCGCACCCATCTCGGCCCCAGCACCTTTGCCGGGACATGGCGGCACCGGCACCTGCTGGACGTGGACCAGCTGTCGGCCGGGGAGGTGGCGGCCTGTCTGGACCTGGCGGCCGAGATGCGGGACCGCCGCGAGCGCCGGGAGCCCGAGCGGTACGCGGAGGCGCTGCGCGGCGAGGTGGTGGGGCTGGCC
>CAYXZN010000200.1:0-4347 GCA_964469325.1 uncultured Steroidobacteraceae bacterium | reverse complement strand
CGGAGGAGGGTCGCACCATAGCGGGATGGTCCGGGCGGGCGGCGGGGCCCCGCGACGCAGCCCCTTACCACCTCGCCCGAGAACGGGCGCTTGCGGCTCCCGTGGTGTCGGGGAGAAGATTGGCCCGACCATGACCCTGATCGAACCAGTGGGCAGGATCCTGTCGGGGGCCGCCGTCAGCCAGGGCGGGCAGGAGCCGGCGCGGCTCGTGATCGCGCGACTGGGCCCCGAGATCCACACCAAGTCGGCTCGCACCCGCCGCCGCTTCCTGCGGGCGCTGGTCCACGACGCCATCGTGGCGCTCCGCCGGCAGCGGGTGAGCGGGCGGGTGAGCCAGCAGTGGACCCGCCTCACCGTGCAGGGGCCGGATCCGGCGGCCATCCGCGCCGCGCTGTCGCGCGTCTTCGGCATCGGGTCGCTGTGGGAGGCGGAGGAGCTCACCTTCAGCTCGCTCCCCGACCTGGCGCGGCAGGTCGAGGCGCGCATGGCGGATCGGGTATCGGGACAGACCTTCGCGGTGCGCTCCCGCCGTCGAGGGGAGACCACCTTCACCAGCCGGGACGTGGCGGTGGCGGTGGGCGCCGCCCTGCTGCCGCACTCGGCCGGGGTCGACCTGCGGAACCCGCAGGTCGAGGTGCTGATCGAAACCCACCCCGGCGTGGCGAACCTGGTGGTGGAGAGCACGCCAGGACCGGGCGGGCTGCCGCTGGGCACCGGCGGTCGGGCCCTGGCGCTGGTGTCGGGCGGCTTCGACTCCCCGGTGGCTGCATGGCGGGTCATGCGCCGCGGCATCGAGCTCGAGACGCTGACCTTCGATCTGGGCGGCTGCGGCCAGGTCGACGAGGCGCTCGCCGTCGCCAGTCGCGTCGCCGTCGACTGGGCGCCCGGCCACCCGGCCCGAGCTCACGTCATCGACCTGGCGCCGGTCGTCGCCGCCCTGGTCGGCCGCGTCGACTCGCGGCTGCGCCAGCTGCTCCTCAAGCGGGCGATGTACCGGGCCGGGAGCCTGCTCGCCGCGGAGATCGGGGCCGAGGCGATCGTCACCGGCGAGTCGCTGGCCCAGGTGTCGACCCAGACCCTCCGCAACCTGGCGGTCTGCGAGGAGGCCTCCAGCGTCCCGGTGCTGCGCCCGCTGGTGGGCGCGGAGAAGGAGGAGACGATCGAGACGGCGCGCCGGATCGGCACCCACGACGCATCGGCGGCGGTACAGGAGCACTGCGCCATCGCCGTCGGGCCGGTCGAGACCTGGGCGAACCCGGCGGAGGTTCGTGCCGCCGAGGAGGCCGTCGGCGAACCCTTCACCGATGCCTGGTTCGCCGAGGCGGTCGCCGCGCGCCGCGTCCTCGACCTGCGCGAGTGGCGCCCCGACGCCGAGCCGATCCCCGAGGTGGACGCGGTGCCGAACGGCGCCGTGCTGGTCGACGTCCGGGAACCGCAGGAGGGACCCATGGCGGGCGAGATGCGTGTGCCGTTCAGTCGCGCGCTGCGCGACGAGGCGCTGCTGGCCCAGCTCACCCTCGACCGTCGCTACGTTCTGGTGTGCCGGTCGGGGCACCGCTCCGGGCTGCTGGCGCGGGAGCTGGCCCGGCGCGGCTACGATGTCGTCAGCCTGGCGGGCGGGGTCGACCGTCACGGCGCTCCGCTGCCGGCCGCATGGGAGGGGGCCAGTACGATCGGACGCATGCCCTGAGGCTCCTGCACGGTTAGGCTCTCTGCGTGGGCGCGAACGGACACAACGGCACATCGGAACGGCTCGGCTGGCGGGAGGCCTTCGTCGATCGCCTGAGGCACGGCGACCCGGTCGGGGCGGCCGATGCCCTGGTCGCGCTGGCACCGGCGCGACGGGTGGGCAGCGGCGTGATCGGGGTGCACACCGCGGCCGCTGCCGAACTGCTGGCGGTCGCCTCTCGCTCTCCGCTCGTGCGGCGCGACTGGGTGGAGCGGCTCCTCGCCCAGCGGGGCTCCACCCACAAGTCGCTCGGTGCGGCGCTGCTCCCCTCGCTGTGGCCGGCCGAACGCGGCGTCGTGGCGCGGCGGCTCCAGCAGCTCGCCGAGGACGACGACTGGGTCACGCGCGAGGACGCGGCGGGCGTGCTGGGCGCCCTGCTCGACCGCGACTTCGAGCGGGCACTTCCGATCGCCCGGCAGTGGGTCGCCAGTGGATCGCCGCGCCTGCGCCGGGCAGCCCTGGTGGCCGCCAAGCTCGCCGCACGCAGCCGCAGACCCGAGCGCGGCGAGCCCCTGCTCGCCCTGGTCGGCCCAGCCCTCCCGGATGGGGACCGCTACGTGCGGCGCAACCTCGGCCGCTTCGTGATCGGCGACGGGCTGCTGCGGGCCTACCCCTCCCTCACCCTGCGGCGCCTCGAGGCGGCCGCGGGGGACCAGAGCGCCACGACGCGCTGGAACGTGGCCATGGCCTTCTCCGCCGCCGAGGGAGCGCACCACGTCCGCCAGGCGGTCCCGATCCTTCGCTCACTGGCCGCCGACGATCGGCGGCTGGTCTGGCGGGCGGTCGCCGCCAGCATGCGCAACCTGGCCCGGCGCCAGCCGGAGGCGATCCGCGGGGAGCTGGACCGGTGGCTGCACGACCGGCAGCGGCGGCACGTGGCCGAAACCGTCCTGGGGCTGGCTCCCTCGCTCCGCGTCTAGGGCCCGCCGCCTACTCCTCGTAGGGCAGACCGCGCTCCACCGCCGCCCAGCCGGCGGCGAGGACCTTCACCGCCACCTGCGGGTCGCGGACCGGTGGATGGTTGGGCGCGATCAGCGCGCCGGCCAGCCCGGGCAGCAGCGGCGACGGGCCGAAGGTGGCCGCCACCAGCCGTCCCCCCTCGTGCGGCCCGCTCGCGATCCGGAACATCGTCTCCTGTCCCAGCTGGTCGTAGTGCACCCAGTAGGGGTCGGTGCTCGCCACCCGGACGAGGCGGGTGCCGGCCGGCAGCCGGCGCTCGGGCGGCGTGGCCGGGACGGCGGGCGCACCCGCGTACCACATCGGCTTGGTCTGGTGCTCCTGCTCGAGCGCCTCGTTCCAGCGCTCCCACCACGAGGCACGCCGGCGCCGGGTCTGGTCAAGCGCCAGGTCGGCCAGCAGCATGAACTCGTCCGGGTCGTGGGGCTCCGAGCGGCAGCGCTCGTCGCAGTGCGGCAGCAGGAGCCGATGCAGCTCACCGATCGTCAGCCGCGCGCTGAGCCAGATGCTGAAATCGGCTGGGTCGCGCCCTGCTGCTGCCGGGTCGATGAAGGCGAGCACCTCTTCCCCGTCGCGGACCCGGTCGACCGCCGATGAATAGGCGGCACCGGTCCGAGCATGGGACCTCCGTACCATCGCGGTCCTGGTCACCACCGAATGACAGCCGACCCCGGCTGCCGCGACAAGCCGTCCTATCTGCACCGCACCCCACCGCAGCGCCCGAACTGTGGCGAGACGCCGCGGCTGGGGTACGGTATGCGCCGATGCGCCGCACCAGGCTCGTCTGCACCCTCGGCCCCGCCAGCTTCGATCAGATCGAGGACCTGGTCGAGGCCGGCATGGACGTGGCCCGGCTGAACCTGTCGCACGGTGAGGAGGACGAGCACCGCGCGGCAGCGCTCGCCGTCCGCGAGGCGGCCGGCCGTCGGTCGCGCGCGGTGGCTCTGATGACGGACCTGCCCGGACCGAAGATCCGGCTGGGCGAGGTCCCCGGGGGCGAGCTGCACCTCGGGACCGGCGAAGAGTTCGCGCTGGGCACCGGCGCCTCCGCCGTCCCGACCAGCCATCCGGCTCTGGCTGGCGACCTCCGTCGCGGCGACCGGGTCCTGCTGGCGGATGGCGCGGTCGAGCTGATCGTGGTCGAGCCGGCCGACGGGCTGGTTCGGACCGAGGTGGTGGCGGGCGGGACGGTCCGCTCCGGCGCGGGCGTGAACGTGCCGTCCGAGCGGCTCAGCCTGCCGGCGGTGACGGAACGCGACGGGAGTGCGCTGTCGATCGCCCTCGACATCGGCGCCGACTTCGTGGCCCAGTCGTTCGTCAGGCGTGCCGAAGACCTCTCACAGCTGCGCGCGCTGTGGGGCGATCGACGGCTGCGGCTGGTGGCCAAGATCGAGACCCGCGCCGCGCTCGACGACCTCGACCGAATCCTGGCCGCCGCCGACGCCCTGATGCTCGCCCGCGGCGACCTGGGCGTCGAGCTGCCGTTCGCCGAGGTGCCGGTCGTTCAAAAGCAGGTCGTTCGGGCGGCGATGTCGGCCGGCGTGCCCGTCATCGTCGCCACCCAGATGCTCGAGTCGATGGTCGACGCGCCGCGGCCGACGCGCGCCGAGGCGACGGACGTGGCGAACGCGGTCCTCGACGGGGCGGACGCGGTGATGCTC
>CAYXZN010000199.1:0-4379 GCA_964469325.1 uncultured Steroidobacteraceae bacterium | reverse complement strand
AGAGCATCTTCTCGAAGTGCGGCACCAGCCAGACGGCGTCGACCGAATAGCGGGCGAAGCCGCCGCCGACCTGGTCGTAGATCCCACCGTGCATCATCGCGTCGAGGGTGCGAGCGACGTGCTCGCGCTCGCCGCGGGCCAGCAGGAACTCGAGCGCGCTCGCCGGCGGGAACTTCGGCGCGCCGCCGAAGCCGCCGTTGGCTGGGTCTCCCCGCTCGAGCAGCCCGCGGGTCGCGCGATCGAGCAGCTCGGGGTTCAGCTCCTGGTCGGAGGGACGGATCTTGCCGATAGCCCCGAGCCCCTCCCGGACGCGCTCGGAGGCGGTGCGGAGCTGCTCGCGCTGGGTACGGTAGGCCTCGGCCGTCGCCTCCAGCACCTGGCGGAAGCTCGGCATCCCCTGGCGGGGCTCGGGCGGGAAGTAGGTGCCGCCGTAGAAGGGCACGCCCTCGGGGTCGAGGAACGCGGTCAGCGGCCAGCCGCCCTGCCCCGTCATCGACTGCACCGCCTCCATGTAGATCTCGTCGACGTCGGGACGCTCCTCGCGATCGACCTTGATCGGCACGAAGCGCTCGTTCATGTAGTCGGCGGTCTCGGCGTCCTCGAATGACTCCCGCTCCATCACATGGCACCAGTGGCAGGCCGAGTAGCCGATCGAGAGCAGGATCGGCTTGTCCTCGCTCTTCGCCCGCTCCAGCGCCTCTGGGCCCCAGGGAAGCCAGTCCACGGGGTTGTCCTTGTGCTGGAGCAGGTAGGGGCTGGTCTCCTCGGCGAGGCGGTTCGGCATACGTCGAGGCTACCCGCGAGCGCTAGCCGCCAGTCACGTCGGAGCCGAACGCCTCGTCTCCTTACTTGAGGTCGGCGGGGAGCGTACCGGCGGGCACCGGGGCACGAATGAAGGCGGCGCTGAAGGCGGCGCAGACGAGGGCCGCGCCTGCGGCCAGGTAGAAGGCCGCGGCGTAGCCGCCCAGCGCGGCGGCCGCTCCGACCGCTGGCGAGCCGACCAGCATGCCGAGGTCGAAGGCGGCGGTGAAGGTGCCCATCGCGGCGCCGCGGCGCTCGGGGACGACCCGGTCGACGGCGAGCAGCGAGAGCGATGGGAACAGGAGGGAGAAGGCGGCCCCCATCGCGATCGCCCCGGCGATCGCCACCGACAGAGTCTCCGCGGCGCCGAGCAGGACCAGCCCGGCGGTCTCGACCAGGGCGGCGCCCACCGCGCAGCGGGCGGCGCCGATCCGGTCAGGTAGGTGCCCGCCCACCAGGCGGGTGGCGACCACCGTCCCGGCGAAGACGCTGAACACGGTGGCGCCATGGCCGACGCCCCGGTCCTCGAGGCTGAGCACGATGAAGGCGGAGACCGCCGCGAAGCCGACCACGCTGAGCGCGAAGGTGCCGCCCGGCCCCAGCGCCTCGCGCGAGATCACCGGCCCGCGGGAACGCTCGCCCCCGGCCGGTACGCTCTCCGGCAGACGCGATGCGATCAGGGCGCCCAGGGCCGGGGCGCCGGCCGCAAAGGCCCAGACCAGCTCGTAGCCGCCGGCCTGCAGGAGCAGCTCGCCCACCGGCGGGCCGAGGGTGAGGCCCGTCCAGATCGCCAGCCCGTAGAGCCCGATCATCCGGCCGCGGCGCTCGGGCGGGGCCATGTCCACATTCCAGGCCGAGCCCGCGGTGAACACGGTCCCCTCGCCGGCCCCGAGGAAGAGACGGGAGACGATCAGGCTGGCGATGCTGGCGGGCACGAACAGCAGAGCCCCCGCCACGGCCGCCAGGCCGGCTCCGGTCACCACGGTCACCTTTCGCCCTCGCCGGTCCGCGGCGACGCCTGCGATCGGGCGGCAGACCAGGCCGGTCAGCGCGAAGGCACCGGTGACGATGCCCACCTCCAGGTCGGTTCCGTTCAGCTCTTCGCTGACGAACCGCGGCAGCACGGGCAGGGTGGCGCCGACGGCGAGCAGCCCGAGGTTGGTGACGATGAAGATGCCGGCGAAGGAGGCCCAGCTCGGCCCGACGATCCGGGCCAGGAGGCCGCCCTGCTCCGCCCCGCCGTTCACCCGCCCCTCAGCTCGGCCCGCCTGATCTTGCCGCTCGGGGTCTTCGGCAGCTCGTCGGCGAACTCGACGATCCGCGGGTACTTGTAGGGGGCGGTGGTCGCCTTGACGTGCTCCTGCAGCTCTGCGGCCAGCCTCTCGGAGGGCTCACCCTCGCGCAGCACCACCACAGCCCGCACCACGGAGCCGCGCTCGGAGTCGGGTGCCGCTACGGCCGCGGCTTCGGCGACGGCGGGATGGCTGACCAGCGCCGACTCCACCTCGAAGGGACCGATCCGGTAGCCGGCCGAGACGATGATGTCGTCGTCGCGGCCCTCGAACCAGAGGTAGCCCTCGGGGTCGTCGCGGACGTGGTCGCCGGTCGCCCACCACTCTCCCTCGAAGGCCTCGCCGTCCAGGTAGCGGCTGAAGAAGCTCGGGACCGTGTCGGGCCTGACCTGCAGCTCGCCGTCCGCCACGCGCGTCTCGATCCCCGGCAGGGGGCGCCCCATCGAGCCGTCGCGGGCCGGATCGTCCTCGCCGGGGCGCATGCCCGCCACCGCTCCGGTCTCGGTCTGCCCGTAGCCGTCGGCGATGCCCAATCCAAGCTCCTCGCGGAAGCGGCCGATCACCCCCGGGTTGAGCGGCTCACCGGCCGAGACCAGACGCCGCAGCGAGCCGATCGGGCGCAGCTCGGCGCGCTTGGCGAGCATCCGGTACTCGGTCGGGGCCTGGCATAGAACGTTGACGCGCTCGCGCTCGACGATCTCCAGGCGCTCGGCGGGGTCGAAGCGCCCGTCGTGGATCACCGCGGCGGCGCCCATCAGCCAGGGCGCCACGAAGACGTTGCGGGTGGACTTCGACCAGCCCGGCGCCGCCGTGCACCAGGCGAGCTCGCCCTCCCCGGCACCGAACCAGTGCTCGGCCTGCAGGCGCTGCCCTGTGAGGTATCGCTGCGGGTAGACGACGCCGCGGGGATCGCCGGTGGTGCCGGAGGTGAAGATGATCGCAGCGGGCTCGTCCGGATCGAGGTCGACCATCTCCGCGGGAGGCTCCTGGCGTTCGTCTTCGTCCAGGATCGCCTCGACCTCGGCCATGTCGAGGTAGGGGACGCCGCCGGGCAACTCTCCCAGGTAGCGCTCCTGGCCCACGCACAGCGCCGGGTTCGCCGCCGCCACCCGCAGCTCCAGGTCCCTGCGGCGCAGCTGGGGATTGCAGGGAAGCGCCACCGCCCCCATCCGCCAGCAGGCGAGCAACGCCAGCACCCACTCGATGCGGCTGCCCGCGAGGGTCATCACCGCGTCGCCGCGGCCCACCCCGCGGGCGGCCATCGCCCCGGAGAGCCCGGCGCTCATCGCGAACAGCTCGCCGAAGTGCCAGACCCGGCGGCCGCCCCCGGCGTCGATCGCCAGCAGCGCCGGCCGGGCCGCGGGGAAGCGCTCGACCACGTCGGAGATGAAGTTCACGGCGGCGGAGTCTGCCGCAGCGAGGCGGGCCGGCCTGCCGCTAGCGTCGCAGCTCGGTGCCGTCGTAGAGCTTGCGGACGATCACGCCGCCCGGCGGCGCGGCCTCGACGCAGAGGTTGCAGAGAATGCACTCGTCGAGATTCTCCTCGACGACGCCGACCTTGCCGGCCTCATCGGCGTAGATGTCGACCGGGCAGACCTCCTCGAGCTTGGCGGCGAGCTCGGCGTCACCGCGGATCGCGTCATCGACGTCCACCGCGATGTAGACCCCGTGCAGCTGCCTGGTCTCGGCGGCCATCAGACCTTCGCCCCCAGGCGATCCTTGACGGCGTCGGGGATCTCGTCGATACGCTCGACCACGGGAATCCCGGCCGCCTCCAGCCGCGCGATCTTCTGGGTGGCCGAGTCCTCGGCGCCCTCCACGATCGTCCCGGCGTGGCCGAAGCTCATCCCTTTCATCTCCTCGGAATCCATGAACTTGCCGGCCATGAAGGCGACGATCGGCAGCTCCGAGCCGGACTGCTCGCGCCAATCGACCAGCTCGGCCTCCATGCGGCCGCCGGGCTCGGTGTAGATCACGATCGCCTCGGTCTGCGGGTCCGCCTCGAACAGCGGCATCAGCTCGGCGTAGGTCGAGCCGATGATCGCATCGCCGCCGATCGAGACCGCGGTCGAGACCCCGAGCCCGGCGGCGCTGAGCGCGGAGGAGATCTCGGTCGTCATGCCTCCCGAGCGCGACATCACCCCGGCCACCCCGGGCGCGTAGGCCTTCGCCGCGTCCCTGGCCGGGCCGCCGATCCCGCCCATCTTCGAGACCCCGGGGACGATCACCCCGAGGCAGTTGGGGCCGATGATCCGGGCGCCGTGGAGGCCCGCGAGCTCGACCATC
>CAYXZN010000198.1:168-4382 GCA_964469325.1 uncultured Steroidobacteraceae bacterium | reverse complement strand
AACACCGACCCCGAGAACACCGACCCCGAGGACCAGAACACGGATCCGGAGAACACGGATCCGGAGAACACGGATCCCGAGAACACCGACCCCGAGAACACCGACCCCGAGAACACCGACCCGCAGTTCGAGGACCCGGAGAACACGGACCCCGAGGACCCGGACAACACGGATCCGGAGAACACCGACCCCGACACCACCGGCCCGGAGAACAGCAACGAGTCTGACGATCCCGGCAACGGCCCGGAGGGCGACGTGGCGGCGGGACAGTCAGGGCTCAACAGCGGGGGCGGAACCCCCACCGAGCTGCCTGACACCAGCGTGCCGGTGCACGTCGGGAGCGGCCTGCTGGGTACTGCCGGTCTGCTGATGGTGATCGCCGGGCACCGCGGTGGACGTCGTCCGACCCGTCCGGTGCAGGGACCGGGTCAGGTTGACGAACTGGCTCCGCGCCCGGTGCGCCCTCAGGGTGACGGCGGTTGTCCGCAGTGCGACTGGCCGAACCGCGCGGCCTGAATAGCTACTACCAGGGACTGGGCGACGGGATCCGGAGCGTGCCCCTCCGGGTCCCGTCCCCGTTCGGTGGCACCCGGCGTGCATTGCAAGACGGCGTGGAGATCCTGATAGCGCTCGGAATCCTGGTCTGCGCGGTCGCGCTCGAGCTCAGTCGAGGCGGTCGGATGGCGGCGCGGCCGGCTCCGGTTCCCATCCGAAGCGAACGCGATCGCCGCTGAGCGGCCCCGGTCAGCGCTGAGCGCGCGTCCAGTCCGTT
Source organism: uncultured Steroidobacteraceae bacterium (assembly GCA_964469325.1). Lineage (GTDB taxonomy): Bacteria > Chloroflexota > Limnocylindria > QHBO01 > QHBO01 > CAYXZN01. Next base: position 3,610 of record CAYXZN010000198.1, on the reverse strand, counting down.
AGGCCAGCGCCGCGCCCAGCAGGCCGATCGTGACTGCCATGAGCAGCAGGCTCAGCGCGACGCAGCCGGCGCGGCCGGTCGGCGCAGCGTCGCTCGCGCGCCCGTCGGCCTCGTCTGCGGCGGCATCGGTCTCCCCGGACTGCTCGGCGATGCGGTCCCAGTGGAGGTCATCGGCGAGGGCAGAGTCGGCGCAGGAAGCGTGGGCCGTTGCCGACCCGCGTCCGGTCGTCTCCTCGTCGGCGCCTATCGCCAGCCCGCAGAAGACGCAGAACTGGCCCTGCGCGAATCCCATCGGCGCGAGCCTAGCAGGGTGCGAGCCGGAAACCGAGGCCTGAGCGGCCTTCCCTTGCGCGGTCGCGGACGGTAGCATGCGCCCGAGCCGCCCGCCTCGCGCCCCCGCGCCCGGCGGCACCCGGCAGATCGCAGGAGGAGATGCGTGCCCGACGAGCTCGCCCAGACCCTGGCCGGAGTGCCGCTGCTGGCCAGCCTCGACCGCAAGACGCTGGAGCGCCTCGCGAGACAGGGAAAGCGGCGCCGATACGCATCCGACGACACGATCGTTCGCGAGGGCGAGCCGGGGAGCGCGCTGTACATCATCCTCTCCGGCCGCGTCCGGGTGGAGCGGCGCGAGGCCGCGGGCAGCCAGGTTGTCGCCGAGCTCAAGCCGGGCGACTTCTTCGGCGAGCTGGCTCTGATCGAGGAAGAGCCGCGAACCGCCACCGTCACCGCCATCGAAGAGACCGAGTGCCTGCTCTTCGTGGCCTGGGAGTTCACGGCTCTGCTCAAGAGCGAGCAGGGGATGGCGTACGCGCTGCTCCGTGCCCTGATCGAACGGATGCATCGAAGAGAGCATCACCTGGGGCGCTGACCGCGACCCGCCAGCGCAGCCTCCATGTCGGGTTACTGACACCTCGGGCGTCAATCCAGCACTTCCGTCGCTGTCGCCGGGGGCATACGCTGCTGTCGACGGAGATCGGCAAGCCCCGTCGACCCATGCATGAAGAGGGAGTGGCGCTCATGAGCGAAGCGATACGAGTTCAGCTGATGGACCTGGCCCCCACCGAGGCGTTCCTCAGCTTCCCCAACCCAGCCGATGAGGCGCACGTTCGCGCGCTCGCCGGTCGCAGTGAGGCGCTGGAGGTCCGTCTCACCCCGCCCGAGGAGGACACCGAGGGGCACGCCAGCGCCTGGAGCGGCAGCGACGTGTGGGTTCGCCTGCTCGACGACGAGGACACGGAGGGGCACGCGGTCACGCTGCGCTTCCCGACCACGGCCGACGCGGACGCGTTCCGCAGGCGGATGCTCGCCGGGGGACTGGTCGCCGGGGCCATCATCCTCGGCGGCACCGGCCTCGCCATGTCCGGCGCGGTCGGGACGGGAGCCGATTCCGCCCCGGCGGTGGCGCCGGCCCCGAACGTCAGCACCGACTCCGCCGCCGGCCGCCCGGACCGAAGCGGTGTACAGCAGTACGCCGAGACCGGACCGGGAGTGGTCTCCGGAGGCGCGTCAGTTGCCGGCCAGGGAGGAGCCGGGATCGACGAGGACACCGGCCGTCCCGCACGGAGCGGCCCACAGCGCTGATGGCGCGCCTCATCACCGCCCATCCATCACCGAGACCGCGCCCAGGGCGCGGTCTCGGTGCGTCTGAGGCGCGTCTGAGTACCGTCAGCCGCGCGACCGGGATCGGCGGCGTCGCCTGGGGTTATCCGCCACCGCGGCCAGCACGGCCTTGACCTCGAACGGCGCGAGGCCGGGGTGCTTGGACCGGATGCGGGCCACCAGCCCGGCGATGTGCGGGGCGGCGAACGAGTTGCCCGTAGCGACGGTGGTTCCGCCCTCGTTCCAGGCAATAGGCACGTCCACCCCCCAGGCTCCCCATTCGACCGGCGGCGACGGGTTGTAGTAGAAGCGCTCCGGGTCCGGCTCGGCGTGCGCGGCGACGCTGAACACCGAGCTGAAGAGGGACGGGTAGCTGGGCCCCGGGACGTTGTTGGCCGCGCTGACCAGGCACACGTTCCGGAAGTAGGCCTCATCGGCCAGCTCGTGGAAGGTCGGAAAGAGCGCCTCGCTCTTGCTCGACAGGCTGAGATTGCACACGTCCACGCCGCGCTCGATCGCCCACTCCAGGCCGGCGGCGAAGGCCACTCCCTTGCCCTTCAGCTCCTCGTTCAGGACGCGGACGCTGATCAGCTCCACCTCGGGAGCCAGCCCCAGGATGATCCCCCCACACGCCGTGCCGTGGCCGTAGAGGTCGCCGAGCTCATCGGAAGCGACCTGCGGCTCGCCGTCGACGATCTGCACCGACACCGACTCGACCACCCGGCCGCGCAGCGCGGGATGGCTCGTCTCCAGGCCCGAGTCGATGATCGCCACTCGGACCCCGGCCCCGGTGGCGCCGCCCCACGCCCACTCGCGGTCCACCGCCCGCAGGTCGATTTCCCGCCCCAGCCGCGTGTGCCGGCGGCCGGCGAACGGCTCGGACCAGGCCGGCAGCTCCTCGAGCGTCACGGCACGCTGACGTCGTCGTCGGGGCCGCCCCTGCGCAGCACCCGGCGGCGGCTGCCCGTGGCGGAGGTGTGGGTCGCGATCGCCCCCAGGATGGCCGACAGCAGCCCGAGCTCACGGTCCCCGAGCGACCGGAGCCGATGGACGTGCTCCACGACCGCCCAGAAGGGACGCTCCTCGTCGCGGTCCAGCCCCTCGGTGGCGGCGCCCACCAGCGCCTCGAGGGCCTCCTCGTCGACCTGCGGGGCGAGGTCTCGCAGCACCTGCCGCAGCAGGTCGCCCAGGTCGCGGCGGATCTTGGCGGCGGCGATGGCCGTCGCCGCCTGCGAGGCGAAGACCGCCAGCAGCTCCATGTCTCGTGCGGAGAAGGTGGCCGAGCTCCGCTTGTCGAGCACCTGGAGCACGCCCACGGTCTCGCCCGCGTCGACCAGGGGAACCGCGGCGATGGAGCGGGGGACGTAGCCGGTCCTGCGCGCCGTCTGCGCGTCGAAGCGCGGGTCGCGGGCGACGTCGGACAGGGCAAGCGCCTGGCCGGTGCTGAAGACGTAACCCGCGATGCCCTGGGACGGCTTCACCGACAGGCCGATGGCTCCCGCCCCCTGGGGCCCGGCGGCGACCCGGAACTCGAGCCGATCCGGGTCCGGCTCGAACAGCGCGATCGACGCCGCTTCGGCGTCGAACAGCCGCACCGTGGCGTCGACGATCGACTGGAGGAGGGCGCCCTCAGCGTCGGCGGTCAGCGCACGCGCCACGGCAGCACGCCGCGCCGCGGCCTGGATGGCACGCAGCGCGGCGTTCAGGTTCCGGGATCGGGGCCGGCCCACCTGGCGCGGCCCCGTCTCAGTGCCTCGTCATCGGACGTGCTTGTGACCCTCGGTGTCCTCGTCGTCCGAGGAGCGTGGGATGTACTCCGAGGCGCGAGGGAGCTTGTGGCCCT
>CAYXZN010000198.1:0-68 GCA_964469325.1 uncultured Steroidobacteraceae bacterium | reverse complement strand
CGACATCCTCGTCCTCCGAGGCGCGAGGGAGCTTGTGGCCCTCGACATCCTCGTCCTCCGAGGCGCGA
>CAYXZN010000197.1:0-4387 GCA_964469325.1 uncultured Steroidobacteraceae bacterium | reverse complement strand
GAGTTCTCGTTCGACGAGCCCATCGCGAACTCGTCGAGGTTGGTCTTGCCGAGCAGGACGGCGCCGGCATCAGCCAGTCGGCGCTCGGCGTCGCTCGCGTACGGGGAGCGGTACCCCTCCAGGATCCGGGATCCGGCGGTGGTGGGGAGGCCGCCGTCCGGCTGCCCGGACTCGTCGAGCGCGCGGGTGACGAAGATGTCCTTGAGCGCGTACGGGATGCCGAGCAGCGGGCGGGGATCCCCGTTGCGCAGCGCGACGTCCGCCGCGTCGGCGGCGGCGAGCGCCCGCTCGGCGCCCACGGCGAGAAAGGTGTTCAGCCGCCCCCCGTCGCGGTCGATGCGCGCCAGGCAGGCCTCGGTGAGCTGCCGGCTGGTCACCTCTCCACGCCGGAGCAGCTCCCGCACCTCGGTGAGCGTCCGGTCCGCCAGCGGGAGCTGGGCCGTAGCAGCGCCGGCGCCGGTCACCGGCCCTCCTCCAGCACCTCGGGCACGCGGAGCAGCGGCCCCTCCCGCCGCGGGGCATTGGCCAGCATCGCCTCGCGCGCCTGGGACGGGCGGGCGACGTCGTCGCGCATCACGTTCTCGAGCGCGATCACCTGGGCGGTGGGGCCGACGCTGCTGGTGTCGACGTCGCGCAGCTGCTCGATCGCGTCGAGGATGCGCGACAGCTGCTCCTGCATCCGGGTCAGCTCCTCGTCGCTCAGCCCCAGGCGCGCGAGACGGGCGACGTGCTCGACGCTGGCGCGGTCGATGTCGGGCATGGCGCCGATCCTAGCAGCACGCGACGCTCGGCCATGCGGCGGCACCCTCGCTGCGCTATAAGGGGACGGTGAGCGGCGAGGGGCAGCTGGTCGAGACGCCCATCCGCGGAGGGCGAATCGAGTCCTACCGCATGCCCGGCGGTCCGGGGCGACCCCTGCTGGTGCTCGGTGGCGTGGAGCTCGGGTTCCGTCCTTTGCGCGGCACGGAGGCGGTCCTCGAGCGCCGATGGGCGGGCCGCGCCGAGCGGCGGCCGGTGGTGGTCGTCGGCCGCCCGCTCCCCGACTCCACGGACGGGGCCGGACAGTCGCTGCACCCACGCGCCGCCGCCGATGCGGTCGCCACCGCCCTGCGGTCGCTCGAGCTCGAGCCGCCGTTCGCCATCGAGGCGGAGTCCGGCGGTGGGCGGATCGGCCTGTGGCTGACGGTCGACCGCACCGACCTGGTGGAGCGCCTGGTGCTCGCCTCGGCCGCCTCCGAGACCCCTCCCGACAGCCCCATGGCGGAGCGGCTGGGGCGCTGGATCCGCCTCGCCGAAGAACAGGACTGGGGGGAGCTGTTCGCCGGCTTCGCCGCCCAGATGCGGGCGGCCGGCGGCCCGGGAGCCGAGGCGTTCGAGGCCGCCGCCAACCTGAAGGCGCGCCCGAACACCCCGGAACGGTTCATCGCCGAGCTGAAGGCGACGCTCGACCCGAGCTCGTGGGTGACCGACCGGCTGTCGGAGATCGGCGTGCCGGCGCTGGTCCTCGCCGGTGGGCGCGACCAGGTGGTCCCCCCGGACCGCACCCGCCAGGTGGCCGAGCAGATCCGGAACGCACGCTTCGAGATCGACCCCAACTGCGGCCACACCGTGCGCGCCTCGTTCCGCGGCTACGATCGGCTGGTGGAGGCGTTCCTGGCCGAGGGCGACTGAGCGCGCTGGCACAGGGTTTGCGCATTCCACCTCCCAAACGAACCGCACACACGTGGGGGGATTCGGATGGGACAGTACACCGCTGCCGAGCATCAGCGCTCCGCGGCTGACACGACCGAGCGTGCCGGCCTGGCCGCGTACTTCCACCAGGACCGGGTCAGCTGGGGCGCCATCTGGGGCGGCCTGCTGACCGCGCTCGGGCTCTTCATCCTGCTCAGCCTGCTCGCCTCGGCGATCGGCATCACCACCGTCCGCACCGGTGGCGCCGACGCGGAGACGGTGAACCGCTTCACCGGGGTGGCCGGCGCCGTCATCGGCCTGGTCTCCTTCTTCGTCGGCGGCTACGTTGCCGGTGCCATGGGCGGCTGGGCGGCGCGTCCGGCCGGCATGCTCAACGGCTTCCTGGTCTGGGCGCTGGCCAACGTGATCGTGCTCGCCCTGGCGGCCTTCGGCCTGGGGCAGCTGTTCGGCGCGGCCGGCGGCCTGTACGACGTCTACCGCAGCATGGGGCTGGCAGCCAGCGTCGAGGTCGACCAGCAGCAGCTGATGGCCAACCTCCAGACGACGGCCTGGATCGCGTTCATCTCAATGGGCCTGGCCGCCCTCGCGGCGACCCTGGGCGGGCTGCTCGGCTCGGCGGCGCGGCCGGTCCCGCCCGACGCCGACGTCGACTGACCCGGCGCGGCCTTCATCACCAGCGGCGCCCCGGCGAGGGGCGCCGCCTCCGTACAATCGGGCACCGATGCCCACCGCCGACTGGCGCCCGCCGAGCCCCGGCTCCCGGGCGAGCCTGACCCGCACCTTCAGCGCCGATGACGTCGAGCTCTTCGCCCGGCACTCCGGCGACCGCAACCCGCTCCACTTCGACCCCGAGTTCGCGGCGGCCACCCGGTTCGGGCAGCTGGTGGTGCAAGGCGGGCTGACCACCGGCCTGTTCAACGCGGTGGTGGCCATGCAGCTGCCGGGTCCGGGCAGCGTCTTCCTGCACCAGGAGTGGGACTACCCCGCGCCGGTGCACATCGGCGACACGGTCACCGCCGAGGTGGAGGTGATCGAGGCGCGCAGCGACAAGCCGATCACCCGCCTGCGCTGTGTCGCCCGCCGGGACGACGGGACCGAGGTGCTCCGCGGGGAGTGCCTCGTCTACACGCTGCTCCCCGGCGCGGCGGACCGGCGCTAGGCGGTCGCGACCTCGAGGCGGATCGGCACGGCGCGCCCCAGCGCCTCGGAGACCGGGCAGTGCTCCACCGCCCAGCGCGCGACGCCCTCCAGCGTGGCCTCGTCGCCGTCCCCGGCCAGGTTGACCGCGATGCGGGCCGACAGCGGACCGGCGGGGATCGCCTCGTCGATGCCCAGGATCCCCTGGTCGTCCGACTCGCTGTCGACGTCGACCTCGACGCGGGCGAGGCGGATCCCAATCTGCGCCGCGCGGATGGCGGCCAGCGAGGCGACGCAGCTGGCGACCGCGGCGCGCAGGAACCAGCCCGGGCTGGGGGCCGACTCGCCGCCGCCGATTCCCCGCGGCATGTCGGTCAGCAGGCGCTCGCCGCCGGGGCCCTCCACCCGGCACTGGAGCCCATCGACGATCACCGCCCGCGCGAGCGAGTCGGTATACCGCGCCTCCTCGGGATGCGCGGCGAGGTAGTCGACGGCCGTGCGCACCGCCTCCCCGATCCGGGCCGCCTCATCAGCGCTCATCACTCCTCCTTCCTTGTCGGCACGTCGCCGGCCAGCAGGCGCCGGAACGCCTCCTCGTCCAGGACCGTGAGCCCGAGCTGCTCGGCCCTGGCGAGCTTGCTGCCAGCCTTCTCCCCCGCCACCACGTAGTCGGTGCTGCCGCTCACGGACCCGGCCGGATGGCCGCCGGCGGCGCGGATCGCCTGCTCCGCCTCCTGGCGGCTGAAGCCCTGCAACGTCCCGGTCACGACCACCGTCCTGCCGGCCAGGGGACCCTGGGTCGCCGCCTCTATCACCCCGGCCGGCGGTGCCTCCGCCACCACCCCCACCTCGACCAGGTGGTCGAGCGTCTGAGCGGTGTGGGGGTCCGCGAAGTAGCGCGCGATCGCCTCGGCCACGACCGGGCCGATGCCGGACACGGCGGTCAGCTCCTCGGCGTCGGCGCGCCCGAGCCGGTCGGCGACGCGTCTCGTCCAGCCCGTCTCGTCCTCGCCCGCCGGGCTTGGCTCCTCGCGGGCCAGCCACGCCGCCAGGTCCACGGCGGTCTGCTCGCCGACGTGGCGGATGCCGAGGGCGTTGACGATCCTCGCCAGCGGCCGGCGGCGCGCCTCCTCGATGGAGCCGGCCAGGTTCTCGGCGCTCTTGCGGGCCAGGCGGTCCAGGCCCTCCAGGGTCGCGACGTCGAGCCGGTAGAGGTCCGCCGGCTCGCGGACCAGCTCCCGCTCCACCAGCTGGACCATGATCTTGTAGCCCAGCCCGTCGATGTCCATCCCGCTGCGGCCGGCGAAGTGGAGCAGGCCGCCGAGGCGCTGGGCCGGACACCACGGGTTGGGGCAGCGGTACACCACCTCGCCCTCCTCGCGGATCGCCTCGGTGCCGCAGGCGGGGCAGGCGCTCGGCATCTCCCAGCTCCACTCGCTGCCGTCGCGGGCCTCGACCACCGGCGCCACGACCTCGGGGATGACGTCGCCGGCCCGCTGCAGGACGACCGTGTCGCCGACGCGCAGGTCCTTGCGCCGGATCTCGTCGATGTTGTGGA
>CAYXZN010000196.1:0-4404 GCA_964469325.1 uncultured Steroidobacteraceae bacterium | reverse complement strand
GGGCATCCCTCCTGGCACTCGATGTTGCACTGGAGCCAGTCGACACCCACCTCGGCCGTCTGGAATCGGAGCGGAATCGCGGTCTCAGAGCTCACGGATCTCGGCGGTACTCCCGAGCGGATTGCATAGCGACGTTGGGTATGACCGAAATCGTCTGGAGAGGGCTCACCGATCGTAGCGTGGCCCCGAAGAGAGTGTCAAAGCAGGCTTCTCGGCAGGAGGGTCTTCAGAACAGGTGAGCGGCCATGATCTGGCGCACGATGGGCGCCGCGAAGTCCCCGCCGGTGCCGAGCGGGACGGTCACCACCACCGTGGCGACGCTGATGCTCGGGTCGGTCGAGGGGACGATGCCCCCGAACCACGCGTGCGGATCGGGCCCGCCCGTCTCGGCGGTCCCGCTCTTGCCGGCCACCTGGGCCGGGAACCCGACGAAGGCGGCTCGGGCGGTGCCGTACGAGAAGTTCACCACCGCCTCCATGGTGCGGACGATGTAGGCGAGCTGCTCAGGCGCCACGTCCACCTGCCGCATCGGCTCCGGCTCGAACTCGACCAGCACCCGTCCATTCGGAAGGGTCACTCGCTCCACCAGCCGCGGCCGCCACAGGGTGCCGCCGTTGCCGATTGCGGCGTAGGCGTTGGCGAGCTGGAGCGGGGTGCCCAGGAACGATCCCTGGCCGATGGCCAGCTGGATCTGGTCGAACGGCCCGTACGGGCGCACCTGGCCGTCCCAGCGGGCGGTCTCCTCGAAGTACTCGTGGTCGGGGAGCACGCCGGGTGCATCGGCGACCAGGCGGACGCCGGTCCGCGCGCCGAAGCCGAACTGCCGGACGACGTCGGTGAGCGCCCGCTCGTCGTGCTCGTAGACCATGATGCTGAGCGGCATGTAGGTGGTGTTGCAGCTGAAGGCCATCGACTCTTCCCAGCCGACCAGGCCGGGCAGGGTGTGGTTCATGAAGTTGCGGAAGGTGAACCCCGAGTAGGGCCAGGTGGGCGGGCAGGGCATGCGGGTCGAGGCGCTGACCACGCCCTCGCGGAGCGCGGCCGCCAGGGCAAAGACCTTGAAGGTAGAGCCCATCGGGTACGCACCCAGCAGGGCCTTGTTCCGGATCTGGGCCAGCCCCGGCGCCGCCAGCGGCTGACCGCCCAGGGTGGTGCCGATCGTCATCGCGTTGGGGTTGAAGCGCGGCAGGCTGGCCAGGACCCAGACGTCCCCGTTCCTCGGATCGACGGCGGCGCTACCGACGTTCGGGTAGCGCGTCATGGCCGCCTCGGCGGTGCGCTGGAGGTCGGGGCGGATGGTGATGGTGAGGTCGGCGCCCGGCACCACGCGATGCTCGAAGATCGTCGTTCGCGAGCTGTCCGCGGCGACCGCCACCAGCGCGTAGCCGGGGGTGCCGCGCAGCAGCTCCTCGCCGCCCGCCTCCAGGCCGCTGCGCCCCACCACGTCCCCGGCCCGGTAACCCTCCTCGGCCAGCGTCTCGAGATCTTCCGCGGTCACCTCGGTCACGTAGCCGATCAGCTGCCCCGCCAGCCACTCCTGCGGGTAGACCCGATTGCCGTCGTCCCGTGTCTGCGCGAAGACGGTGCCGTCGCGGGCCACGATCCGTCCGCGCCTGCCGAGCGAGCGCTCCAGGGCCAGGCTGCCGTCCGCGGACAGCTGCGGGAAGAGCACCTCGGGGCTCCAGCGCAGCCGCCACCCGTCCGCACCGTGGGTCAGCAGGTAGCGCCGGACCAGGGTCAGCTCGCCCATCCGCTCGGTCTGGAGCGCGACGCTGGCGAGGACCGCGAGCGCCGGCACCGGTCCCTCGACGACCGCGTCGGGATCCGGGGGTGGCACCGGATCGCCGGCCGGGCTCGCACCGGGGCTGGCGGCGGGCGACGCATCTGGGGGCGAGGCCCCGGGTGACGCGTCCGCCGACGCCGGTGGCTCGACATCTCGCAGGTCAGGTGGTCGCGGCTCGGGCGGCAGCGCGGCCGGCGCCGGATCGTCGAGCTGTGCCTCGATGGCCCCGACTCCGAGCAGCTCGGCCAGCTGGAGGTGCAGCTCCTCGAAGCGCGCGTAGTCGTGGACCGCACGGTCGGACGGAGCGACCAGCTCCCACATGCGCCGGTAGTCGCCCGCCGACCACGCCTCGACCCACGCATCCACCACGTCCCGGGCCGCCTCCGAAGGGGCCTGGGGGTACGCCGTCGGGTAGGGGGTCGCGGACGGGTCGGGCTGGCGGGTGCAGGCGGCGAGCACCAGCATCCCTGCCAGGAGCGCGAGCGTCCCTCTGCGCCACGCGCCGGCTCCTCCACGGAAGGTCGAGGGCGAACTCATCGGGCGAGCATGACCCGGCGGAACCCTTCGGCGGCGCCGTACCCGGCGTGGTCCCCCAGCTCCTCCGCTCGGCGCCGCACCCAGGCCGCCACGTCCGGCCAGCTCCGGAACTGGCTGCGGTGGCAGGCCAGCGCCTCCAGCTTGGCCTCGAGCGTGTCGCCGATGTCGACCAGCTGGTTGGCCTCGTTGGTCGACCACAGGTAGAGCTCGGCCACCTTCCACGCAGTGAGCCCTCGCTCGAGGTGGTGCCGGAAGTTCAGCGGGTCGCGGGCGGTCGGGAAGACCGCGTCCACCACCGCCTGGCCGACCGCCCGGTGGTCCGGGTGGTTGACCCACTCGTTGTTCACGAACAGCACCGTAGGGTCGTGGCTCATCACCGCCTCGGGCCGGAACGAGCGGACCGCCCAGGTGATCCGCTCCCGCAGCTCGAGCGTGGTCTGCACCTGGCCGTCCGGCTCGTCGAGGAAGTCGACCCCCCGCACACCCAGGCAGGCCGCCGCCGCCCGCTGCTCGCCCTCGCGGGTCGCGGCCAGCTCGGCGGGGTCGACGTCGGGATCGTCGCTCCCCTTGTCGCCGCGGGTGACCAGGATGTACCGCACCTCGGCCCCTTCCCGGACCCAGCGAGCCACCGTCCCGCCCGCCCCGAACTCGATGTCGTCGGGATGGGCGGCCACGACCAGGACGCGCTCGGGGCTGGGGAGTCGATCGACCGGCATCGGCGGCGAATGGTAGGTCAGTCGAGGGCCAGCGTCCGCCGTCCGTCGGGATCGAGCAGCCGGGCCGTCGACGGGTGACAGGTGAAGTAGATGACCTGGTGGCGCTCCGCCAGCTGGCCGATGGCGGCCGCGGCGCGGCCGGCCCGCTCCGGGTCGAAGTTGACCAGGATGTCGTCCAATATCACCGGCAGGCGCTCGCCGCCGCGGGCGAACTGCTCGATCAGCCCGAAGCGGAGCGCGAGGTACAGCTGTTCGGCGGTGCCCCGGGACAGCTCGCCCGGCTCCCTGGCCGGTCCCTCGGCCGGCTCGACCCGCAGCGACGCTTCGCCCGGCGGCGCCACGATCCGGACGTACTGGCCGCCGGTGACCGCGGCGAAGTAGCGCTCCGCCTCCTGGATGACCTGCGGCTGGCGCTCCCGCTCGTAGCGGGCACGCGTCTCGGTCAGGAGACGCAGGGCGACGGCCAGGACGCTCCAGCGGCGAGCGGCCGCCACCGCCTGCCCCTCCAGCAGCGCCTGGCGCTGGCGGAGCGCCCCCAGCTCGGCGGACGACTCGAGGCGCTTCAGCTCTGCCTCGGCCGCGCCCTGCCGTTGGTGCGCCTCCGCTTCCTGCTCCGCCAGCTGCGCGGCGCGCTCCTCGGCCTGCACACGCTCGGCCGCCAGCCGTGGCGGGTCCGCGTCGCGGGCCACCTGGCGCAGCTCGAGCGCCGTCGCGTCGTCGCCGGCGATTCCCGCCAGGCGGTGCGCCTGCTCGGCCAGCGCCGCGGCCAGCGCGCGCCGGGCAGCGGCGGCCGGCGCCCGGCGGCGCACAGAGTCCGGGTCGGGGCAGCCGTAGCCCTCCAGCGCCTCGGCCAGGGCGCGCCGCCGGCGCTCGAGGCTCTCGACCAGCGCCGGCCGCCGGGACTCCAGCTCGGCCAGCTGCCGTTCCAGCTCGGTCCGCCTGCGGCGCGCCTCCAGCGACCGCTCCAGCTCCGCGGCCAGCAGCGGGACCGTCGCGGCCAGGGCGGCCGGATCTGCAGGGACGGGTCGCCCGAGGCCGGCGAGGAGGGTGGAGATGCGGCGGTCGTGCTCGGCCACGGCGCGGGCCGCCGCCTCGGCCTGGCCGGTGGCCGCGTCCCGCTCGGCGGCCGTTCGCCTGCCCTGCTGCGCGGCCTCGATCACCTGGCGCGCGGCAGACGGCGACAGGTCGGGCAGCCCGTGCGCACCGCGCCACGCGTCCCACTCCCGTGCGGCGGTCTCGTGCTCACCGACCGCAGCAGCCGCCTCCGCCTCGAGTCGCGACACCAGCCGCCGACGCTCGGCGAGCCGCTCGGCCCGCGCACCCCGGTCCGCCGCGCGCACCGCCGCTGCTGCCAGCTCCCCCTCGGCC
>CAYXZN010000195.1:3226-4421 GCA_964469325.1 uncultured Steroidobacteraceae bacterium | reverse complement strand
CGGTTGGCTGGCCGGGGCGCGGGTCCACGAGGAGAGCCGGCTGCTCGACCCGAGCATCGGCTACTTCGAGGGAACGATCCGTATCATGCCGGCCAGCTCCTAGCGGGGCGGGTCTTTGGGTCGGGACGCGACCGCCGCGTCCCGGCCCCCACCGCCGCGTGGTCGGCCGGGCATGCCGGCGCTGCCTGCCGCGTCAGCACCTTTCGCGCTGCACGGAGCTGCACGACAGCCCACCACACCGGCCGAACGCCTGTGCCCGACGTCCGCCCGCAGGAAGGCCGATGACCGCAGTCTGACCGCACCGTCCGCCTGCCACACTGCGCGAGTCGACAAGAGCACAGGAGCGAAGACATGTTCGAAGGGTTGACCGTGATGCCGATGCTGCCCGCATCGGACCTCGACCGGGCGCGGGGGTGGTACGAGGCGAAGCTGGGCCTGCAACCACGCATGGACATGGCCGAGCAGGAGCTGCTGGTGTACGACGGGTTCATCGTGTACCGGTCGCAGTTCGCCGGCACCGCGAAGAACACCGCCGCCATCTGGGTGACCGACGACGCGGACCGGCTGGTCGCTCAGCTGCGTGAGCGGGGCGTGCGCTTCGAGGAGTACGACATGCCGGAGCTCAGCTGGGAGGACGGCGTGGCGACCGACCCGTCGGGGCTGAAGACGGTCTGGTTCAAGGACAGCGAGGAGAACATCCTCAGTCTGGCCCAGCTGCCAGCCGGCATGATGCCGGGCGGCTGAGACAGCCCTCAGCTGTTGGCGCGGGCTGCGGCCGCTCGTGCAGCACGAATGTCCCCGACAGCCGATCATGGCGGGAATGGCGGGTGCATCGCCCGGCGCCGTCGCGGACAATCGGCGCATGCCAAAGCAGCGGAGGGGCGGCCGCGCGGAGGGGTCGGACCCGAATCAGCTGACCCGGGTCGAGGCGGGCAGGTACCGCAGCGCGGACGAGCGCTTCGAGGTCAGCCAGAGCGGCGACCAGTGGTTCGTGGTGGACTCGGCGCAGAGCGACGAGCTGGGCCAGCCCCTGGTTCGCGGTCCCTACCCCAGTCTCGCCGCCGCACGCGAGGTGCTGCCCGAGGCCCGCCGCTCGACGCTCAAGTCCGTCCGCAAGCGTCGATGAACGCCAGCCACAGGCGCTCGAGCTCGGGCGGCGACGACTCGCGCTCGGGGTGGCACTGAACTGCCACCA
>CAYXZN010000195.1:0-3126 GCA_964469325.1 uncultured Steroidobacteraceae bacterium | reverse complement strand
CGCTCGAGCTCGGGCGGCGACGACTCGCGCTCGGGGTGGCACTGAACTGCCACCAGCCAGGAGCCCTCATCGGCAGCTTCGAGCCCTTCGACCAGGTCGCCGGCGGGGTGCTCGGCCAGGGCCGACGCGCGCAGGCCGGGCGCCAGGCGCTCGGGCGTGACTGCCTGGTGATGGAAGGAGTTCACCACCACCTCCTCTGCGCCGATGATCTCCTCCAGCCGGGTCCCACGCGCGATGCGGACCGGGTGCCGCGTGACGTCGGGCGCCGGGTACGGCTCGCTCTCGTGCCCCTCCACGTGCTGCACGAGCGAGCCGCCGGAGAAGACGTTGATCGCCTGCAGGCCGCGGCAGATGCCGAGCACCGGGACACCCGCGTCGCGGGCGGCGGCGAAGGCCTCGGCGTCCAGGTCGTCGCGCGCCGGATCGGCTCGGTGGCTGCCTGCGGGCGCCTCGGCGTAGCGGCCCGGATCGAGGTCGGGACCGCCGGTGAGCAGGAGGCCATGCATATCGGCGTAGCGGCGTCGTCGCTCATCGGTCGGGAGGTCGGGACTGACGGGAATCGCCGTACCACCCGCGCGCTGCACCGACTCGAGGTAGCGGCGGTTCTTCAGCTCGGCCGTGGCGTCGCGGGCCTCGCCGATCGCGACGACGATCCGGGGAGGCGCCTTCTCCATCAGTCCCATCGGCCCAGACTGACGACCCGCCGAACCGACCGGAACATGGTGAGCGCGGTGCTGCGGGCCATCCGCAGCAGCGGCCAGCGCTTGAGGCTCGGCTCGGTCGGTGCGCCGGGCGCGAAGAGTGGACCCACCAAGAGCAGCGCGGTCAGCGCCAGCGCGTCGACGGCGAGGAAGACGGCCCCGACCGGGTCGGCCGTGGCGGCGAGCTCGAGGCCAGCTGCCGCCACGCTCAGCGCGAACCAGATCATCAGCACCCATCTCGCCCATGGCCGCCGCCGCCACAGCTTGACGCCGAGCTCGGCCACCCCCGCGGCGATGAGAAGGCCGATCCAGAACCCGTCGAGGAAGCTGGCCACGCCCAGCTCGAAGGCCGACACGACCACCATCGCGACCACCAGCCAGAGCAGGTGGCGCCGATGCCGCTCGAGCCAGCTCGGCGAGGCCGCGGGCAGAGCGTGCTCCATGCTCATCGCCCGTCCAGCGTACCGCGGCGGACTGCGGCACGGCTGCGGGACGCTGCGGCACCTTGCGGCACGCAGGCTGAGCGCCTGCGGCACGCAGGCTGCTTCCCGGGGAGGCAGGATCTGCCTGGAGGAACACGAGATGCCGGAGAGCTGGAGCAAGAAGCGCGAGCGGCAGTACGAGCACATCAAGGAGGGCTACAAGGACCGCGGCGTCTCCACCGACGAGGCCGAGGAGCGGGCCGCGCGCACCGTGAACAAGGAGCGCAGCGAGTCGGGCGAAACCGAGAAGAAGAAGTAGCTCAGCGGGCCCGGTCGAGGGCGGGTGGTCGAGGGCGAAAACCTCAATTCCTGACTACCAACGGTGATCGGGGCAGGTTGGGCTGGCCGATATCGACCCGAAACCGGCCCCACGGTTGCCGCCTCCCTCGCGTGGTGAGGCCAGCAGCCAGGATCGAGGCTCATCGTGCCCGTTGACAGTCAGCAGGTGAGGTTTCGGCCGCCGGGCCGTGGCGGCGGCCACCCCTCCAGTAACTGGCGAGGGTATGCTCCGGGCGTGAGCAGCTTCCCGAGCAGCCCCGACCCGATCGCGGATGCCAGGGGGTACCAGCAGCACCTGATCGGCCTGGTGGGCGACGACGACCCGTACGAGGTGCAGGCTGCGACCGCCGGCCTGATCCGCGGGCTGATCGCCGATGCCAGCGCCGATCTGCGCACCCGCCCCGAGCCGAGCGAGTGGTCGGTCCTCGAGTGCGTGGCGCACATCGTCGACGCCGAGGTGGTCTACTCGGGGCGATACCGCTGGATCCTGGCGCACGACGAACCGGAGCTGATCGGCTACGACCAGGACCGGTGGGTGGACCGGCTGCATCGGCCGGTGGAGGATCCCGACGAGCTGCTGGCGCTGTTCGAGCCGATGCGCCGCGCCAACCTCGCGCTCTGGCGCCGGACACCCGTCGAGCTTCGCGGGCGGGTGGGGCTGCACCGCGAGCGCGGCCCGGAGAGCTTCGGCCTCTCCTTCACGCTCATCGCCGGCCACGACCGGTTCCACCTGGCGCAGGCGCAGCGCGCGCTGACGGCGGTGCGGGGCGAAGGCTGAGGCGATCGAGCGCGCTTCCACCCGCAGGCGCCGCGGCCCGAGACACCTGGGGTGTCGCAGCATCAGCGGGAGGGTGAGACGTCCTCCGACAGGAAGACGCGCACGAGGCCCGTCAGGCCGGCATGCTGCTGGGCCTGCGCCTCGCGACGGATCTCCGCGCGACGCCTGATCAGGAACGCGTAGAGGAGCGCCGCATCGGCCAGGCCGGCGACGGCGAGCGCGCGCGCCAGGTCAAGGGTCAGCGAATCGATTCCACTCATGCGAAGTGCCCCTCGCTGCTGTGCTCCGCAGTGAATGGTCGGGCGCCTCGTCGCGTGCAGCCATCCCCCAAATGGACCGGTACTGCGACGGGTTCGCGGCGCTGAAACCTCACCCGGTGATGCCTAACGGACAAGATGGCCACGCTGCAGGGCCGATTCCCTCGCCGGGTGAGGCCAGCGGCCACGCAGGAGGGGCTCCCAGGCGGAAATCGGCGCCTGATCGGCCGTTCGGTGGCCATTAGCCTCAGCTGCTGACTGCATCGACCAACGGGCACTGCCGCGGGTCTTGAGATGGGCGGCTTGTCTCCACCTCCTACCGTTGAACCGATGAGCTCTACGCCGCCTGCCACCCTGAGCCGCCACTGGCCCTGGATGGCGGTGCTGCTGCTGCCGATGCTGGGGCTGGCCGTGCTGCTGGCCCGCCCCGAGCTCGACCTGATCTGGGAGCACCACCCGAGCCACTTCTGGCTGGTGCTCGGGACCGCCGCGGTCAGCGTGGTGCTCGCCTATGTCACCAACGAGGCGGCCATGCGCCGCGGGGACGCGCGGCTGCTGCTGATCTCCCTGGCGTTCCTCTCCAGCGCCGGGTTCCTGGGCCTGCACGCGCTGGCCACCCCCGGCGTGCT
>CAYXZN010000194.1:0-4424 GCA_964469325.1 uncultured Steroidobacteraceae bacterium | reverse complement strand
CAACATCGTCGTGCCGCCGGTCATCGAGCAGCAGGCCCAGATGCAGGACATCGTGAGCCAGCAGCTCCAGCGAGCGGTGCTCGGCGAGGTCTCCGTCCAGGAGGCACTCGACACCGCCGCGGAGCAGGTGCAGGCGCTGCTGCCCTGATCCGATCTCCGGCCGGGAGCCCGCCGAGGCTCCCGGCCGCTCGCTCCACAGACGAGGCTTGATACCGTGACCCTATCGGGCCCTGCCGGCGTGACCGCGCTTGCCGGGCGCAGCCTGGAGATCATCTCCGAGAACCAGGCCGCCACCGGCGCCTACCTGGCCGCCCCGAACTTCCCCGTCTACCGCTATAGCTGGCTGCGTGACGGCGCCTTCATCGCCGACGCCATGAGCCGCGTCGGGCATGCGGCCAGCGCGGCGGCATTCTTCGAGTGGTGCCGCATGGTGGTCGAGCGGCGTACCGGCCGCATCGCGGAGCTGGTGAGTCGCCGAGGGGCAGGCGGCACCATCGACCTCTCCGAGTTCCTGCACACCCGCTACACCATCCATGGCGCCGAGGCGGACGAGGAGTGGTGGAACCATCAGCTGGACGGGTACGGCGCCTGGCTGTGGGCGCTCGGAGCGCACCACGCGCGGTCCTCGCCCGCCTCGACGGCGAGGCACTACGCGCGCGCGGTCGAGAGCACCGCTCAGTATCTGACCGCGTTCTGGGATCACCCCTGCTACGACTCATGGGAGGAGCACGGCGGACAGGTGCACGTCTCGACGCTTGCAGCCATCTCCGCCGGCCTGCGGGTTGTGGTCGACTGGCCGGGCGTTGCGCCGCGGGTCGCGTCGGAGGCGGCCGGGACGATCGAGCGCATCCGGGCGCGGGTGCTGGCCGAGGCGGTCCGGGACGGGCACCTGGTCAAGTGGCTCGGTGGGTCGGAGGTGGACGCGAACCTCCTCTTCTGCGCGGTGCCGTACCGACTGTTTGCCGCCGATGACCCGCTGATGCGCGGCACCGTCCACGCGCTGAACGACGCCGGCCTGCTCCACGGCGGCGTGCATCGTCACATCGCCGACGTCTTCTACGGCGGCGGCGAATGGGTCCTGCTCGCCGCCCTGCTCGGGTCGTACCGCGTGGCGGCCGGCGATCACGATGCCGCGCGCCGCCAGCTCGAATGGGTGGCAGCGCAGGCCGACTCGCGCGGACAGCTCCCCGAGCAGGTCAGCGATCACCTGCTCTTCCCCGAGCGCTACGACGAGTGGTTGGCCCGGTGGGGCCCAGTCGCCCGGCCGCTCCTGTGGTCGCATGCGATGCTCCTCAACCTGCACGCGGATCTCGAGGCGGCCGAGTGATCAGGCACCGTCCGGCGGGATTGGGTCACCCGTACGAGCCGGACGATGAGCAGCGCGTGCCGTTGCTGCCGCTTGCCGGCCAGCCGGTGGAGATCCGAGCCACCAGCGAGGCGTCGCTGCGATCCGCGGACCTGGAGCTGGAAGACGGAGTGCGCATCCCGCTGGAGCCTGTCGGAACGACCCGGACCGGTCGCCGCCGCTGGCGCACCACCCTGGTCGCGCTCCCGGTCGGGAAGCCCGTGCGGTATCGGCTCGCGGAGGAGCGGGGAGGGGCGAGCACGCGCTGGCATCGGCTCGACTCGGCTGAGTGGGAGACGGGCGGCGGCTGGCGCCTCATGCGGGACGGGCGACATGCACGACTCGAGCTGGCGCCGGACAGCCGGCCTGGCATCGAGCATCCGCGGCTGGTGGCAGAAAGTCTCAGCTGGCTGCGCTCCAGCGCCGGCACGCATCGCCTGCGCCTGGCCCTGCCCCTGACCGACGGGGAGCGACTGATCGGCTTTGGCGAGCGCTACGACCGGCTGGACCAGCGCGGCAACCGGCTCGACGTCCGCGTCTTCGAGCCGTACAAGCGCCAGTGGGCCGACACGCGGACCTACCTGCCGATGCCGTTCTTCATCAGCAGTGCCGGGTGGGGAGCATGGGTGGCCACCTCACGCCGGACGTGGTTCGACATCGGCGTCATGGAGCCCGACCGTCTCTGGATCGAGGCAGACCTGGATCCCGCTGCCCCGCGCCTGGTGGTGGAGCTGTACGAGGGGACCCCGCAGCAGGTGCTGGCCGCCTTCCTGTCGCGGACCGACCCGTCAACGCTGCCGCCGGACTGGATCTTCCGACCCTGGATGAGCGCCAACGAATGGAACACGCAGGCCCGCGTGATGGGCGAGGTGGAACGTGGGGCTGCCCTCGGCATCCCTGTCGGCGTGGTGGTCATCGAGGCCTGGAGCGACGAGACGAGCTTCACCATCTTCCGCGACGCGGAGTACGAGCCGCGCTCCGACGGGGCACCGCATCGCCTGGCCGACTTCCGGTTCCCGGCAGATGGGGCGTGGCCGGACCCGAAGGGGATGGTCGACGAGCTGCATCGGCGGGGGATGCGTCTGCTGCTCTGGCAGGTGCCCCTCATGAAGCGACGCCGCGACCTCGTCGGGCAGGCGGTCCACGACTGGGAGCGGATGGTTCGAGACGGGTACGCCGTGCGCCGCGCCGGCGGTCGACCGTACCGCAACCGCGGCTGGTGGTTTCCCGATGCCTTGCTGGTCGACTTCACCAGTCCCGAGGCGCGAGCCTGGTGGCTCGCCAAGCGCCGCTACCTCGTGGCCGAGCTCGGCATCGACGGCTTCAAGACCGATGGCGGCGAGCACGCCTGGGGCGACGACCTCCGCTACGCCGATGGGCGCCCCGGAGCGGAGGTCAACAACGAGTACCCGGTCCTGTACCAGGCCGCCTACCACGAGCTGCTGAGGTCACATCGGCCAGACGGGGTCACCTTCAGCCGCGCCGGCTTCACCGGCTCGGCCCGCTACCCCGCCTTTTGGGCCGGCGACGAGGACTCGACGTGGGAGGCCTTCCGGGCGGCGATCGTGGCCGGGCAGCAGGCGGGCGTATCGGGCATCTTCTTCTGGGGTTGGGACCTGGGCGGCTTCTCGGGCCCGGTCCCGGAGCCAGAGCTCTACCTGCGCTCGGCCGCGATGGCCTGCTTCTGCCCGATCATGCAGTACCACTCCGAGTACAACGCCTACCGGCGTCCTGTGCGCGACCGCACGCCCTGGAACGTCGCCGAGCTCACCGGCGACGACCGGGTCATTCCGGTCTACCGGCACTTCGCGCAGCTGCGTGAGCGGCTGGTGCCCTACCTGTCTCGAGAGGCCCGCCACGCGGTGGATTCGGCGCTCCCGCTCATGCGCCCGCTCGCCTTCGACGATCCCGCGGACGAGGAGGCCTGGGACCATCCGCTCCAGTATCGGCTCGGGCGACACCTGGTGGTGGCTCCGGTGACCGAGCCCGGTGCCACCCGATGGCCGGTCTACCTCCCGCCCGGGGAGTGGGTCGACCTGTGGACCGGGGAGTCGCTCGCCGGTGGCTCGCTGGTCGAACGGCCGGTGCCGATGGACCTCATCCCGGTCTATGTCGATCGAGCGGCAGCAACGCTCCTCCGCAGCGAGCTGGAGCTCTAGGTGCTGGACGCCTACCAGCGCCGATGCGTGGTCACCGACGAGCGGACCCTACCCGCGCTCGATGCCGCGCACATCAAGCCGTACCCGCAGTCGGAGCCGCATCGGGCTCGACAACGGGCTGCTGCTGCGCAAGGAGCTCCACGGGGACACCCAACTCGACCTGGGCTGGACTGCACCTTGCCGGCTTGTGCGAGCAGCACCGAGCGCTGGTCGGAGTCACGCACGAGATAGGGGTTAGCCGAATGATGACTGTCATCACCCATGTTGAGCTTCGGCCCGGGTCCGAGCCAGAGTGGGACGAGGCGATCCAGGAGCGCCTGGAGGCCGCGCACGAGGAACCCGGCTGGATCAGCGGCCAGCTACTGATACCGCTGGATGCGCTGCATGCCCGAGTCATTGTGGGGGCGTGGGAGACTCGCGCCGATTGGGAACGATGGCACGAGAGCGAAGCATTCACAGCCACCCGAAAGCGGCTCAGCGAGTTGGAGATCGTCTCAGAGGAGTCTCAGTGGTACGAAACGATCTCCTACGGCTCGGCGAAGGGAGACCTCCTCGGGCGAGGGCACGAGCGTTCGGCCTAGCCGCCGCCAACGACGCGCAGATACCTGTCGAGACAGGACGAGCAAGCGCGGATGCCTTCAACCCACCGCGTGCCCGCAAGGGCTCCGCACCAATCGCAGGGTACAGGTGGCACGCTCCGGGTCCGCGGTGCGACCGTACTCATCGAATCTCCTGGGGCATCGGCTGGTCCGCGGCCAGTGCGATCCTCGGCGTCTCCGCGGGATTCATGTTCCACCCGGTCACGATACTTACTTGCGGGGCTGAGCGCGACCCTCGGGTGGTCGCGTTGCCACCTTGACAGCTGTCGTCGCGGAAGATGACGTTGTAGTCGCGGTTCGAGTTGAACGGGGGATCGAGGT
>CAYXZN010000193.1:0-4429 GCA_964469325.1 uncultured Steroidobacteraceae bacterium | reverse complement strand
GCGGGGCGTAGGAGCCCTCGTAGATGACCGGAGTCGCGTCGGGCACGTAGAAGAGGGTCAGGAAGACGCCGGTGGCGACCAGGATCACCAGGCAGAAGAGGGCGACCTCGCCCAGCAGGAAGGACCAGTGGTCGGGGAAGACCTTCCGCAGCCCGCTGCGCGCCCACGAGGCGGTGCCGAGCCGGGAGTCGATCCAGCGCAGCACCATCAGGCCTCGTCCTCCTGCGGGTGCGTCATGTTCCAGAACGAGGGGCCCACCGGCTCGGGGTAGTCGTCGACAGCCACCAGGTAGCCATCGGCGTCGACCGCCATCGGCAGCTGCGGGAGAGGGCGGGCTGCCGGGCCGAAGGTGGGCACCGCGCCGCGCGCGACGTCGAAGGTCGACTGGTGGCACGGGCAGAGCAGCAGGTTGTCCTCGGCTCGGAACAGCCCGACCGGGCAGCCGGCGTGGGTGCAGATCTTCGAGTACGCCACGCACCCTTCGACGGTCCGGTCCATCGCCTCGCTCGCCATGCGGAACTGCTCGGGAGCGATGCGGATGAGCAGCGTCTGCGCATCGGGGTCGCCGACGTGGCCCTCGGGGAAGACGGTCCTGACACTGCCGAAGGCGAGCTGTCCGGGCTGGAACGGATCACCGTCGGAGCCGACCAGGAGCGCCCCCGCCCGCCAGCTGGTGTGGAACAGGCTGCGCCCGGGACGCGGCCCCAGCGACAGCGCCGGCAGCGCCAGCGCACCCAGCAGAAATGCCCCGGCACCCGCCAGCAGGCGGACCAGGAAGCGGCGGCGGGTGATGCTCTCGATGTCGAGCGCCTGGGTCGCGCCGGTTCTCACCTCCTCGGTCGACTCGAGCT
Organism: uncultured Steroidobacteraceae bacterium; assembly: GCA_964469325.1. Lineage (GTDB taxonomy): Bacteria > Chloroflexota > Limnocylindria > QHBO01 > QHBO01 > CAYXZN01. The sequence goes on along the minus strand of CAYXZN010000193.1, from coordinate 3,578 downwards.
CGTAGCGCTCCTCGACCTCCACCGGGCCTTCCAGGAGGGCGATCGCCCAGACGGCGATGGCGACGCCGATGCCGCCCAGGCTGAGCGCGAGCAGGATCCCCTCGAGCTGCGGCTGGCCGCCCATGAAGAGGTACAGCACCAGCAGGCCGGCCGAACCGGCCGCCGAGCCCAGGAGGGCGGCGGCGACTGCGCGCTCCGCCGTCATCGGCCGGTCCGCTGCCAGGGGCGGCCGACGAGCAGCACGATGGCGAGCGTCAGGCCGATCCCCACCGTCCAGGCCACGAAGCCCTCCGGCACCGGCCCCAGCCCGCCCGCCGAGAAGCCGCCCGGTGACGGCGCGCGGCGCAGATACTCGACGTAGGTCGTGACCGCGTCGAGATCATCGGGCGGCAGGTCGAAGACGGGCATCTGGCCCGGACCGGTGATGATCGCTTCGGCCACCTCGACCGGCTCCGACTCGTGGAGCGAGGGCGCCAGCGCCCCGCCGCCCACTGCCCCCCCCTGCATGGTGGCGCCGTGGCAGGGGACGCAGTTGGCGACGAAGAGCTGGTGACCCCGCGACAGCAGCTCCTCGTCGTGGCGGACCTCGGGGATCTCGGGGCCACCGTCGAGCTCGGCCCGGTAGAACTCGATCAGCGCGTCGATCTGCTCCCGGCTGAAGGCCGGCGGCTTGCGCTGGGCCTGGCCGTCCAGTCCCGCGGCGAGCGGCATTCTTCCCGTCCGCAGCTGGAAGTCGAACGCCGCCGCCCCAACGCCGATCAGGGCTGGGCCGTACCTCGTCCCCACTCCGTCCGCCCCGTGGCAGCTCGCGCACGACGCGACGTACAGCTCTCGGCCGGTCTCCACCAGCTCCTCGTCCAGCGGCTCGTCGCCCGTCTGGGCGGGCGCGTGCGCGGCGCCGGAGAAGAGCAGGAGACCGAGCGCGAGCAGCGACGCGGCGAGCAGCCTGGGCGTGCCCATCCGTCCTCCATCTTAGCGGGCCACCTCCCGGAGCCAGCCAGCGACAGCAGGTGGCACGCCAGCAGCCGATGCCCGCCGGCGGGTCGCCTCAGCCGGTCAGGTAGACGCGCCAGATCAGCAGCAGCTGGACGACGGCCGCCGCGGCCATCACGCCCGCCCTGGGGCGCGGCGGAGCCTCATCGGTGAAGCCGGCGGCGATGGGGAGCACCGCCAGGATGGCGAGGCCATACAGCAGGTGGAGCATCTCGGCGGGGCGCGCGCCGCCGACGAACAGGACGACGCCGAGGAGCGCCTCCACGCCGACCACAACCCCGACCAGCACCCGGAGGATCCGCAGCAGCTGCTGCCCGCGGCCGGCCGGGTCGAGGGCCGCCAGCGCCGTCGCGACCAGGCCGAAGCCGATCACCACCGCCACCACCACCCAGGCGCCGATGGCGTGGAGCTGCTCCACTCGCCGGACGCTCGCCGCGCTCAGCCGGGGAAGATGCGACGCAGCCGGCGGTAAGCGGAAGCGGCGGGACCGCGACGTCCGCGCAGCCAGTCGGAGTCCCCGGGCTCGAGGAGGCGGCGTCGGAACTCGGCGTCGTCGATCAGCAGCGCCGAGGCGCGGTACGGCGCCGGGGTGTCGGGCTCATCCTCGGCGATCATGGTCGACTGGTGGGGCTCGCCGGGAGGCGGCTCGTCCGCCGGAAAGGGCGCCTCCTCGGCGGAGCCCTCCTGCCACGGCGGCTCTTCGCGCTGCGTCTCTTCGCGCTGCGTCTCTTCGCGCTGCGGCTCCCAGTGGGATGACGGCGACGAGCGGCGCAGCTCCTCGAGGGCCGCCTCGAGGTCGGCGATGCCAGGCAGCTGCGCCAGCGGCCTGGCCGGCGCCGGCTCGTCGAGCTCCTCGGGTTCCTGCTCACGCGGCTCGACCAGCGCATCGCGCTCGGCGAGCTGCTCCTCGGCTGATGCCTCTCCGGCCGCGGCTTCTCCGATCGTGGCCTCCTCGGCAGGAGCCTCCTCGTCCTCGGCCGCTGCCACCGAAGGCTCGTCGGGGACGGACTCCTGGACCCGCGCTTCAGAGAGCGGAGCCTCGGGCGCCCGGGAGATCGACGGCGACAGGATCCGCTCCACCCACTCGATCGGATCGACGTCGTCCGGCATGGAGGCCGACATGTAGGCCCGCAGCTCGGAATCGTCTGGGGCTACGGCCAACGACTCGGCCTCGGGCTCCGGCGCGGACTCAAGGTCCGGCTGGGACTCCGCGTCGGAACGCCGCTCCACTTCTGGCTCGGGCTCGGGCTCCGGCGCGGACTCGAGATCCCGCCGGAACTCGGTGGGGGCCTGCCAGCCACCCATCTCCAGCTCGAGCTCCTCGGCATCCGCGCTCGGCGGCGCCCACGGCTCGTCCGGCGCGCTGGTCTCCTCGGAGGCGGCCGCCGCCGCCTCCGCTTCTTCGCGCGCCTCGGCGGGTTCGATCTCCAGCATCTCGCCGGCCGCGTCGCTCGGGGGCAGCAGCTGGGTGGTTGGGTCCTCGGCGCGCGCGAGCGCCTCGGCGAAGCCCGCCATGGCCGCGCTGCGGGCACGCTGCCGGCGGCGGAGCGTCGCGGCCAGGCGATGACGCCGGATGACGCGCTGGTGCTCCTGGCTTCCCTCTTCGGCCGGCTCCGGCTCCTCCACAGACCACGGCTCGTCGAACCCCTCCGCCGGCTCGGTACGAACTTCGTCGTCGGCAATGGCGAAGCTGGCGCGGGTCTCGGTTCGCGCCTCCTCGGGCTCGGGCTCGTGCGGCGCGGGATCGGCCTGTGCCTCCGAGAGCTCTGAAAGGTGCGGCGTCTCCGCTTCGGCCGCGAGATCGGCGTACGCGGGCTCCGGCTCAAGTCCGACATCGGCTGGGACCGTCACGGGCTCCGGTTCGGCCTCGACGGCCGGCCCAGGTTCGGCCTCGACATCGGCCCCCGTCATCACCGGTTCCGGCTGCGCATCAACCTGGGGCTCCGGCTCGGTCGCCACATCGGGCTCCGGCTCAACCTCGGGCTCCGGCTCAACCTCCGGCTCCGGCTCCGCTTCGGGCTCCGGCTCCGCTTCGGGCTCGGCTTCGGCTTCCGATACCGGGAGATCCTCCTCGTCCGGTCGGCTCGCCTGCCAGGCGGCGAGTCCGGAGGCGGGTGGCCGGACCTCCATCCGCGTCTCCAGCTGCTCGACCCGGCCGCGCAGCGCCGCCACCTCGCCGCGCGCCTCGCCCAGGGCCAGCAGCGCCTGGCCGTAGCGCTCGGTGAGGGTGCGGAACTCGGTCAACAGCTCCCGGAAGGCGCGCCACTCGAAGCTCGGGTCGCCGTTCCCGTTGCCGTTGGGAGGCCTGGCGTGGGAGGTCGAGGCTTCCGCGACGGGGGCCGGATCCGGCTTCAGGCGCACGCGGTACGACCCGTCCGCCTGCGACTCTCCGGCCAGGACGCCGCGCGCCACCAGCTCCCAGATCCGCTCGGACGCGATGCCCAGGATGTCGGCCGCCTCGCTGACGGTGTAGCTCTCGCTCACGGCACGTAAGCGTACCCCGTCCGGGAAGCCCTCACGAGCGTGCCCTCCCCGACCACGCCGATCGTCAGGCCAGCTCCTCGAGCGCCTCCACCAGCCGATCG
>CAYXZN010000192.1:0-4441 GCA_964469325.1 uncultured Steroidobacteraceae bacterium | reverse complement strand
TCCTGATGCTGGTGCTGCTGGTCAGCGGCATCCACGCCTTCGTCGAGGTGCAGGGCCGCTACCACGCCTACGCGGTCCCGTTCCTCGTTTCCCTGGCGGCCAGCTGGGCAGCGTCCCGGCTCAGTTCACGCCGTAGCCCTGCCGCCAGAGCCACTCGCGGGACGTGAGGCCGCTGGCGCGGATCCCGGCCGCGACCGTCCGCCCTACGTAGCGGTAGTGCCACGGCTCGTAGCTGTAGCAGGCAACGTCGAAGCTGTCACGCGGGTAGCTCATCACGAACCCGTACTGCCAGGCGTTCGCCGCCATCCAGGCACCCGCCGGTGTCTGTGCCCAGTCGCTGTACTCCCAGGGCGCCGCGCCGCCGAGGCTCGTGAAGTCGAGCGTGGTGCCGAGCTGGTGCTCGGAGTGGCCGGGCCGGGCGCTGACGAGCAGCGCCTCCTCGTACCCCACCTGGCTGACCCAGTAGTTGAAGGTCTGCTCCTGCTGCTCGTAGCTGCGATAGGCGGAAACGATGTCGATGGGCGTCCCGTTCGCTGCCGCCGCCGAGACCAGGGCGCTCAGGTCGGGGATCACCAGCGAGCGGATCAGGTAGCCCCCGCTCAGGCCAGCGTTGGCGGTCGAAACGAGGTTGGGCGGGACGTAGTCGGCCGGAACCATCAGCCGCGTGTCGACAAGGTTTGCGCGCCAGTCGCGCGTGCCGGTCAACGGGGTCAGGATGTCCTCGTAGGTGCAGGCCGGGAGCGGAGGCACCCCCTCCAGCGCCGCCTGTACCTCCAGGACGGTCGAGTTCAGGACGACCGACGCGCCGCCGACGGGATGGACGGTGGCCGGCCCAATGCGGCCCAACGCGTCCTCGACCGATCCCAGCATGGGAACGCGGTTCCCCGGAGCGGTCAGGACGGGCGCCCCGATCCGCCCGCCCGCTGCCCCGGCGGCCAGGGCGTCGGGGAAGTCACGGCCGGTGGCCAGGAAGGCCGTCGCCGGGTCGCCGAACGTCTCGGCGATGCGGATGGCGGTCTCGTACCGGTCTGCCCCGGCAATCCGCTGCGCGCCGCCCGACGTGTACGTGCCCAGCGCCGACTCCACGGCGCTGCTCACCGCCCCCGGACCGCCGACGATCACGATTCGCGACGGGCTGAGCCGCTCGAGCTCCTCGGCGACGACGCCGGGGATCTGGTTCTGCCGGACCAGCAGCACGGGACCCCGATCCCGGGCCGCTGCCGGACCGGCGGCGAGGGCGTCGGGGAAGAGCTCGCCGGTCGCGACGTACACCACGCCGCCCGGATCGAAGTGGGCACGGCTGACCGCCACCGAGGTGGCGTACCTGTCGGCGCCGGCGAGGCGGGTGATGCCCCCACCGGTATGGTACGCGGCGAGCTGGTCGAAGACGGCTGCCGAAACCGATCCCTCAGCACCGATGACCACGATCCGGTCCGGCCGCAGCCGATCCAGCTCGTCCGCGACCACGGCGGGGATCGCCCCCGGCTGGACGAGCAGGACCGGGCCATCGGCGAGCGCGGCTGGCGAGCCGGCGCTCAGCGCGTCGGGAAAGAGGTCGCCGCGCGCGACGTAGGCGATGGGCAGCCCGGGGTCGTGGAAGGCTCGCGAGACCTCGACGGCCGTGGCGTAGCGGTCCGGGCCCGCCAGCCGCTGGAAGGTCGCCGCGCGGGCGGGGACATCGGCGGTGACCACGCCGGCCAGGGCCAGCACAATCGCGATCGACCAGGCCAGCAGGCGTCGGACGGTGGGCTCGATCATGCCCCTGCTGGGACGCAGGGTCCGTGCCGGCCGGGGCCGGACCAGCGCGGCACGCCGGCTGCGGATAATGACGGGCATGCCTCGTCGACCGCGTCACAAGACCAGCCGGCGCTTCGGCGTCGACGTCTACGGGACCGGCGGCCGCTCCCTCGCCCGGCGGATGGGGACACCCCCCGGCGGGATCCGTCGCGGCCGCCGCCGCCGGACCACGCTGTACGGCGAGGGGCTGAACGAGAAGCAGAAGGCCAAGGCGATCTACGGCCTCGAGGAGCGTCAGTTCCGGCGCCTGTTCGAACGTGCCGGGCGGATGGAGGGCAACCGCGGCGAGAACCTCGTCATCCTGCTCGAGCGCCGGCTCGACAACGTCGTGTACCGCCTGGGCTTCGCACGCACCCGCCCGATGGCGCGCCAGCTGGTATCACACCGCCACGTCGAGGTCGACGGCCGCCGGGTCGACGTCCCGTCGTTCCTGGTCGAACCCGGCCAGGAGGTGCGGCTCCGGACCTCCGCGCTGGAGATGGCGACCGTGGAGCAGGAGGCCGCCAGCGGGCGTCCGGTGCCGGCCTGGCTGGAGCGGACCGAGGCGGGGGGACGGGTCCTCCACCTGCCCGCACGCGACGAGATCGAGGTCCCGGTCGACGAGGAGCGGATCGTCAGCTTCTACACCCGCTGACGTCTGCGGCATCGGCCGGTCATGGGCCAGCCGCCTTAACCGAGCCTTGACCCTGGCCTGAGCGAGCGTTAAAGGCCGGCTGCGAGGGTGCTTTCGAGCGGTCGGAAATCGGCCCCGGCCGTCGTCTGCGCCACATCGCGGAGGAAGAGATATCGTGACTCTCAAGCGCGGCCTGCTGCCCGGCGCCGTCTCGCTCGCCCTGCTGCTGGCCGCCTGCCAGAGCAATGGGCAGGACCCCACCGATGGGGCCAACGGAGGCCTGTCGGGGTCCATCTTCGTTTCCGGATCCTCCACCGTGGAGCCCATCTCGCAGCGCAACGCCGAGAAGTTCTCGGCTGAGAACCCGAACGTCACCATCTCGGTCGAGGGACCGGGCACCAGCGATGGCTTCGCCCTCTTCTGCGACGGCGGCAGCGACATCTCCGACGCCTCGCGCGCCATCACGGAGTCCGAGGTCGAGACCTGCGAGGAGAACGGCATCGAGTTCGTGGAGCTCGAGGTCGGCATCGACGGGCTGTCGGTGATCACCTCCACCGACAACGACCAGGTCGACTGCCTGAGCTTCCTCGACCTGTACGCGCTGCTCGGCCCCGAATCGCAGAACTTCGCCAGCTGGTCCGATGCGAACGAGCTGGCCGCGGAGCTGGAGGACGAGCTCGGCGCCGAGTTCGGCGAGTCGCACGCCCCCTACCCCGACGCCCCGCTCGACGTCACCGCTCCCGGCGAGGAGTCGGGGACCTTCGACTCGTTCGTGGAGATCGTGATCGATCCGATCGCCGAGGCGCGCGAGCAGGCGGGGACGACCCGCCCCGACTACCAGGCATCAGGGGACGACAACGTGATCGTGGAGGGGATCAGCGGCTCGTCCACCTCGCTCGGCTGGGTGGGGTACGCCTTCGCGGTCAACAACAGCGAGGTGATCAGCGCCATCCCGATCGACGGGGGCGCCGGCTGCGTGGAGCCGACCGACGAGACGATCTCCGACGGCAGCTACCCGATCGCGCGCTCGCTGTACGTCTACCCCAGCCTCACCTCGGCCGAGGGCAGCACCGCGCTCGAGGCGTTCGTGGACTTCTACATGAGCGACGAGGGGTTCGCCTCGGTGACCGAGGTCGGCTACGTGAGCCTCCCCGACGAGCGGATCGAGGCCACCCGGGGCGCCTGGGAGGAGCGCCGGGCGGGCAAGTTCACCGACTGACCCGCGTCCACGACGAGGGGCCGGAGCTGTGCCGGCCTCTCGTTTCCCTTCACCGCCGATTTCGGTTCGCTAGAGTGCACACCCGATGGCCACCGACGCCGGTCGCCTGACCCCCGCCGATCTGCGCGGCAGCGCCTCACGGCGCCGCAAGGAGAAGGGGGTCGGCCTCTTCTTCCTGGGGGCCGCCGCACTGTCGGTGGTGATCAGCGCGCTGATCATCCTGAGTCTGGTCGGCGAAGCGTGGAACTACCTCACCCAGGTGGAGCTCGCCTCGCTGTGGACCGACGGCTGGTTCCCGCGCCGCGGGATGTACGACATCAAGACCATCGTGGGCGGCACGCTGGTGATCGCCGGGGTGGGCATGCTGGTGGCGGTCCCGCTCGGGCTCGGCGCCGCCATCTACCTGGCGGAGTACGCCAGCCCCCGGCTGCGCGGGCTGCTGAAGCCGATCCTCGAGATGCTGGCGGCAGTCCCGAGCGTGGTGCTGGGCTTCTTCGCGCTGACCTTCGTCTCCCCGACCCTCATGCAGCCGGTGTGTGACGTCCTGACCGGCGCCTCGCCCATCTTCTCGATGGGCGCAGCCGGCCTCGCCGTGGGAGTGCTGGTCACGCCGCTGGTGGCGTCGGTCGCGGAGGACGCGATGTTCGCGGTGCCCAGCTCCCTGCGCGAGGCCTCCTACGGGCTGGGGGCCCGCAAGCGGACGACCAGCCTGCGGATCGTCTTCCCGGCCGCGGTGTCGGGGATCATGGCGGCGGTCATCCTGGGCGCCAGCCGGGCCATCGGCGAGACGATGATCGTGGCCATGGCCGCCG
>CAYXZN010000191.1:0-4464 GCA_964469325.1 uncultured Steroidobacteraceae bacterium | reverse complement strand
CCCACTCCTCGCCGATCATGGCGAGGATGAAGTCGTTGTGGGGCTCCGGCAGGAATCCGAACTTCTGCTGCCCGCGCCCCAGCCCGCGACCGACCAGGCCGCCGCTCCCGACCGCGATCAGCGACTGGTTGAGCTGGTAGGCCAGCCCCGTAACGTCCGCGTCCGGATTCAGGAACGCGGTAACGCGTTCCATCCGGTACGACACGTGCCGCACCTGCGCCCACGCGAAGGGCAGCGCGCCGATCCCCAGCACGATGAAGTGAGCGGGCCGCGCGCCACCAGCATAGGCGACGGTGACCGCCAGCAGCAGCGTGATCGCGGCGGTCGACAGGTTCGGTTGCGCCAGGATCAGCAGGCCGACGGTCGCCCATACGATCAGGAACGGGAGCAGGCCGCGACTGAGGCTCCGAAGCCGGTCCTGCTTCTTCACCACCAGAGCGGCGGTCCAGACGACGAGCACGAGCTTCATGACCTCGGACGGCTGCACGCCGACGGAGCCCAGGTACAGCCAGCGCCGTGCGCCGTTGACGCGCGGTGCGAGCGTCTCGGTCCCCGGCAGGACCATCACGATCAGCATCGTCACACAGGCCAGCAGGAGCGGCCAGGCGAGCAGACGCAGCCTCCGGTAGTCCAGCTGCGCCGCGACCACGAGGCCCAGCAGGCCGGCCACCGCGCCGGACATCTGGCGGAGCAGATAGTGGTGCGGGGCGAGCCCCTGCGATTGCGCCATGACCGCGCTCGCGCTGTATACCATCACCAGCCCGACCGAGACGAGCACGCCCGCCAGCAGGAGGAGGACGCCCGGCTCCCAGCCGCTGCCGAGGCGGCTGGGGTCCTGGACCGCCAGCTCGCGCGGACGCGGGAATCCGCCCGCGCCGGCAGACAGCGCGACCGCCCCGGACCTAGCCATGCTCGGCCTCCAGACCGGAACCGGAGAACGCCTCGACCAGCCGCTCGAACTGACGGCCCCGGTCCTCGTAGTCGCGGAACATGTCGAAGCTCGCGCACGCCGGCGCCAGGAGCACGACGTCGCCCGGCACGGCGCGCTCGACCGCGCGCCACACCACGTTCCGGAACGGGCCCGTCACCACCTCGACCGGGATGCGGCCGGCGAGGTCGGCCACGATCCGCGGCGCGGCCTCGCCGTAGGCGACGATCGTTTTGACCCGCCCCTCGGCCACGTCCGCGAGCGCGCCGTACGATTCGCCCTTGTGCTTGCCGCCCAGCAGCAGCACCGTCGGCCGCTCCATGCTTTCGACGGCCACGCGCGTCGACGCGACGTTCGTCGCCTTGGAATCGTTCACCCAGAGCACGCCACCGACCTCGGCCACGGGTTCCAGCCGGTGCCGCGGCGGCACGAATGAGCGGAGGCCGGCGCGCAACGCGCCGACATCGCCCGTGACCACGTATGCCGCGGCGGCGGCCGCCAGGGCGTTGGCGCGGTTGTGTCGCCCGAGCAGCCGGATCTCATCCTCCCGGACCAGGACCTCGTCCTCACCGGACATCCGCAGCATCAGGGCGCCGTCCTCCATGTACGCACCCTGCTCGCCCGCCGGGGGCCGGGACGCCGCCCTGAAGTAGACTCGCCGGCCCGCCGCGTCGCCCGGCAATGCCAGCACCTCGGGGTCCTCCGCGTTCAGGACCCAGGTGCAGTCGGGACGCGCGTTGTCGAACAGGTGCGCCTTGTCGGCGTAATAGCTCGCCACGTCGGCGTAGCGGTCGAGGTGGTCCGGCGCGAGGTTCGTCACCACGCCGATCCGCGGCGCGAACGTGTCGACCCGGCCGAGCTGGTAGGAGCTCGCCTCCACCACCGCCCACTCCGGCGCCGGCTCGCGCAGCGCCGCTGCCGACAGCGGCACCCCGATGTTGCCCGCCGTCACCACATCCAGCCCGGCCTCCTCGAGCAGATGCGCGATCCATGCTGTCACCGTCGTCTTGCCGTTGGTGCCCGTCACCGCGATCACCGGCGCGTCCAGGTGGCGGAACGCGAACTCCATCTCGGAAGTCCACGGCAGGTGCCCGAGGCGCGGCTCCGAGAGGATGGGGGCCGATGGCGGGATGCCGGGGCTGACCACCAGCAGGTCACAGGCGGCGAGTCGGTCGATGCTGTGCCCACCCGTCTCCGCCTCACCGCCCAGCCGCCGGATCTCGGCGGCGGCTTCGCGCACCGCCTCGTCGTCACCGGCGTCCGAGCCGAACACTGTGCTGCCAGTCGTGAGAGCCAGCCGCGCCGCGGCCCGACCGCTCCGCGCCAGCCCGACGATCCCCACGAGACCCGGGGCCGTCATCGGATCTTCAGGGTGCTGAAGGCCACGAGCGAGCAGAGGATGCCCAGGATCCAGAAACGGATGATGACCTTGCTCTCGGCCCAGCCCTTCTGTTCGAAGTGATGGTGGACCGGCGCCATCTCGAAGAGCCGGCGCCCGGTGCCGTACCGGCGCGCGCTGTACTTGAAGTAGCCTACCTGCAGGATCACCGAGACGGCCTCGAGCACGAACACGCCGCCCACGACGATCAACAGGAACTCCATCTTGAGCAGGATCGCCACGGCACCGATCGCGCCGCCGAGGGCGAGCGAGCCGGTGTCACCCATGAAGACCTCGGCCGGGTGCGCGTTGAACCACAGGAACCCGAGCGCGGCGCCGGCCAGCGCGATGCAGAAGATCCCCACCTCGCCGGCGCCCGGGATGTACATGAGGCCGAGGTACGTGGAGGTGTCGACCCGCCCGATCAGGTAGGCGAACACCGCGAACGTCGCCGCCGCGATCGCGCCGAGGCCAGCGGCGAGGCCGTCCAGGCCGTCACTCAGGTTCACGGCGTTCGAGCTACCGGCGAGGACCAGCATGATCCAGGGGACGAAGGACCACCAGAAGAACTCGACGTGCCATTCCGCGAAGAACGGGACGGTCGTCCAGGTCGGGTTGCGGACGACCGGCAGGAGCAGCAGCGTGATGGCGACGAGCAGGCCGATCAACCCCTGGCCGATCAGCTTGTAGCGCGCGACCAGACCCTCGGTCCGCTTGCGGACGACCTTCAGGTAGTCGTCCAGGAACCCCAGCGTGCCGGTCCAGATGAGCACGATCATCGCGATGATCACGTTCAGGCTGGTCAGGTTGGCCCAGAGCAGCGTGGCCACGGTCGTCGCAATCAGGATCAGGACGCCCCCCATCGTGGGCGTACCTGCCTTCGACATGTGCTCCGACGGGCCCTCCTCGCGAACGACCTGACCCACGCGGAGCACCCGCAGCCAGCTGATGATGCGCGGGCCCAGGACGAACGAGAGGATCAGCGCAGTCGCCATCGCGCCCGCCGCGCGGAACGTGATGTAGCGGAACAGATTGAACATGATGTGCGTGTCCGCGAGCGGGGCCAGCAGGTGGTAGAGCAACGGTCAGCCTCCGTCGACGGTGGAGGGAGGCCCTTCGCCGAACCGCGCCTCGAGCGCCGGCATCAGCCGCTCCAGGGCCACGCCCCGCGAGCCCTTCAGCAGAACGACCTCATCGCCTGACAGCCACTCGAGCAGCGGCGATTCCGCCGCCGCGGCGTCATCCGCCACGATCAGGCGGTCCCCCGACACTTCCAGCGCCTCGAAGGCATCCGCGAACAGGCCGGTCGCCACGATCAGGTCGACATCGGAGTCGACCAGCGCGCGGGCGGATTCGCGGTGGAGCGACTCGCTCCGCGGCCCCATCTCCAGCATCGAGCCGACGACGGCGACCCGGCCGCCGCCGCGGGGCATGGCCTGCAGCGTATCGACCGCGGCGGCCAGGCTGGCCGGGTTGGAGTTGTAGCAGTCGGCGATCACGGTCAGCCTGCCGTAGCGGTGGACCTCTCCGCGCATCCTGGGCGGCTTCAGCTCGGCCAGCGCCGCGACCGCCGCCGCCGGCTCCACGCCCCACTCCACGGCGAGCCCCAGCGCCAGCAGTGCGTTCCGCGCGTGCGCGCGGCCGCCGAAAGGCAGGACGACCTCGCGGCCCCCCCAGTCGAAGCGGACACGGCCGTGCTCGTCGATCCGGAGCGCCTCTGCCCGCAGGTCGGCGTCGGCGCGGTCCGTCCAGCCCGCGACGCGGACGCGGCGGGCGAGCGAGCGTGCGCGGTCCGGCAGCGCGGGCGGGTCGTCCGCGACCAGCGCGATGCCATCGGGACGCAGCCGGGACAGGAGCGTGGTCTCCTCGAGAAGCACGCCCTCGATGCTGCCCAGCCCCTCCAGGTGCTCCTCGGTGATGGCCGTGATGATCGCCGCATCGGGCTCGACGATCTCCGCGAGTCGCGCGATCTCGCCGAAGGCGTTGGTCCCGACCTCGGCGACCAGGAGCTCGGCGTCATCGGGGGCGGCCAGCAGCGTGAGCGGCGCGCCGACCAGGTTGTTCAGGTTTCCGCCCGTGGCGTGAACCCTGTAGCGGACAGACAGGACCGCACGGACCAGGTCCTTGGTGGTGGTCTTGCCGTTCGTGCCGGCCACCG
>CAYXZN010000190.1:0-4533 GCA_964469325.1 uncultured Steroidobacteraceae bacterium | reverse complement strand
TCCAGGAGAGCCCCGGAGGGAGCCGCACCTACCAGCTGCGCGACCACTACGTGGCCTACCCGGGCCTCGAGCTGGCCGGCCCGGTCAGTGGCGAGGTACGCCTGCAGCGCACGAACCGCGGCATCCTGGTGCGCGGCACCCTGAGTGGCGCGCTGCGGCGCACCTGCGCGCGATGCGAGGACGCGTTCGTCGAGGAGGTGGAGCTCCGGCTGACCGAGGAGTTCCTGCCGACCGTCGACCCGGACAGCGGCTCCCGTCTCGAGGCGCCCCCCGCCGACGAGGACGTGCGCGGCATCGACGAGCACCACGAGATCCAGCTCGACGAGGTGGTCCGCGAGGAGTTGACGCTGACGGAGCCGATGCACCCGCTCTGCCGACCCGACTGTCCCGGGCTGTGCGCCGAGTGCGGCCAGCGGCTCGACGAACGGCACGCGGGGCACGGCGAGCCCGAGCTGGACCCGCGGCTGGCGGTGCTGCGGCGGTTCCTGGACGGCGACGATCGGGGCTGACACGGCCCCGGTCGCTGGCGCCGCGGCGCGCCGTTATACTCGGGCGTCCCGTCTGCACTGAACAGGAGTCACGCGTGGGAGTCCCCAAGCGAAAGGTATCGAAGGCTCGCCAGGGCGAGCGGCGCGCGCACCTGGCGCTGCAGCCGCCGCCGCTGGTCGAGTGCGACCACTGCCACGAGATGAAGATCGCCCACCACGTCTGCCCGACCTGCGGCTATTACGCCGGCCGGGAGGTGGTGAAGATGGAGCCGGCGGCGCCCGCCGAGGGCGGGCAGCGCTAGGCCGGCGTCGGACCGGCAGGGCCCAGGCCGATGCGGATCGCGGTCGACGCGATGGGCGGCGACCACGCGCCGGTCGAGATCGTGCGCGGCGCGCTCCACTTCGCCTCGAACCATCCCGACCAGGTGATCCTGGTCGGCGACGTGCCCCGCCTCGAGCGCGAGATCGCCCAGAGCCACCAGCCGACGCCGTCGAACCTCACCCTGGTCGACGCCCCCGAGGTGATCGGGATGGAGGAGTCGCCGACGACAGCCCTGCGCGCCAAGCGCGGCGCCTCGGTGCTGGTCGCCACCAACCTCGTCCGTGACGGCGAGGCCGACGCGGTGGTCAGCGCCGGCTCGACCGGCGCCTCGATGGCCGCGGCCGTGCTCCGGCTGGGACGGATCGAGGGGATCGAGCGGCCGGCGCTGGCCGCCCACCTGGTGACCGCGACCGGACCGATCCTGATGCTCGACGTCGGCGCCAACGTCGATTCCGGTGCCGTGAACCTGCTCCACTACGGGGTGATGGGCTCCATCTATGCCGAGCGCGTGCTGGGGGTGCGGCGGCCCCGCATCGGCCTGCTCAACATCGGCGAGGAGGAGGAGAAGGGGAGCGCAGTCACCCGCGAGGCGCATCGCCTCCTCAAGGCCAGCGGGCTGCACTTCGTGGGCAACGTGGAGGGGAGCGACGTGCCGCGCCACGCCGCCGACGTGGTGGTCTGCGACGGCTTCGTGGGCAACGTGGTGCTGAAGTTCTTCGAGGGCGTGACCAGCTACATCTTCCGCTCCCTCCGCGAGGACCTCCAGCAGGGGATGGTGGCGCCGGTGGCGCTGCTGGCGCTCAAGCCCGGCTTCGACCGCATGCGGCACCGCTTCGACTACGAGCGCTACGGGGGGGCGCCGCTGCTGGGGGTGCGCGGGGTGAGTATCGTCACCCACGGCCGGGCCCGGGCGAGGATGATCGAGCACGCCATCCGGGTCGCCGCCGAGGCCGCATCGGCCCGCCTGCCCGAGGTGATCGGCGAGTGGAGCCGCACCCACCCGGCACGGACGCCGAACGGCTCGCCGCTGGCGGTCGGGCCAGGAGCCGAGGCCTGAGCGCAAGCCGCTCGGCCTCGACCCGCTCGCCCGGCTTCCAGGCCCGCCGGCTGGCGCTGCTGTCCCTGTTCGAGGGCGAGTTCCGTGCCGGCACGCCCCTCGAGGCGCTCGAGCGCCTGAGCGCCGAGCGGCGGGTGCCCCGCCGGGTGCGCGACCACGCCCGGGCCATCCTGGAGGGGGTCGAGGGCCGGCGCCACGAGCTGGACGGGCGGATCGCCGAGACGGCGCCCGCGATCCCGGTCGCCGAGCTCGGCCGCGTCGAGCGCTCGATCCTGCGGAGCGCGCTATTCGAGGTGCTATACTCCGCCGCGACCCCGAGCGGGGAGGTCATCCGCGATGCCGTGACCCTCGCCCGGATCTACGCCGGAGACGCGGCGCGACGCCTCGTGAATGGCGTGCTGGGGAACGTTTCCAGATCTTCGGGTGGGGGAGGTTCAGGTGGCTGAAGGAACGACGTTCGAGCGACTCAAGAAGATCATCGTGGAGCAGCTTGGCGTCGACGAGGAAGAGGTCACGCCCGAGGCGTCGTTCGTCGAGGATCTCAACGCCGACTCTCTCGATCTGGTCGAGCTCATCATGAGCCTCGAGGAGGAGTTCGGGATGGAGATCTCGGACGAGGATGCGGAGAAGATCCAGAAGGTCTCCGACGCGGTCGACTACATCGAGGAGCACCAGCAGTAGCCGCGCGGGGGTATGACCGAACCGCGCGTCGACGAGCTCGCTGAGCGACTCGGCCTCCCGCTCCACGACCCGGACGCGATCCGCCAGGCGTTCGTCCACTCCTCCTACTTCAACGAGAACCCCGACGCGGCACCGGGCCACAACGAGCGGCTCGAGTTCCTGGGTGACGCCGTGATCGGCCTGGTCGCCAGCCGCCTGCTGTACGAGCGCTACCCCGACGAGGACGAGGGCTTCCTCACCGCGCGCCGCGCGGCGCTGGTGAACCGGGAGGCGCTCGCCGCCATCGCCGCCGATCTCGGACTGGACCGCCACCTGCTGCTCGGCCGCGGAGAGGCGGAGGCGGGCGGCGCGTCGCGGCCGTCGCTGCTGGCCGCCACCTTCGAGGCCCTCGCTGGAGCGGTGTACGTCAGCGAGGGGCTGCACGTCAGCGAGGAGTGGCTGGGCCGGCTGCTGACGGCGCGGCTGGAAAGCGCCGTCTCCCCACCGCCCAAGTCGGCCAAGAGCCGGCTCCAGGAGTGGACCCAGCGCCACCACCGCACCAAGCCCTCCTACGAGCTGCTTGAGACCAGCGGACCGCCCCACGACCAGCGGTTCCGGGTGGCTGCCCTGGTGGACGGGCGCCGGCTGGCCGAGGGCGAGGGCTCGAGCCGGCAACGGGCCGAGGAGGAGGCGGCCGGCGCCGCGCTGGCGGTGCTGGCACGCGAGTCGTCCCGCGGGCGGCGGGGCTCGGCCACGACCGCCGCGGGCGGCGCGGAGTCAGAGGGCGCCGACCGGTGACCAGGCTCAAGGAGCTGCGCCTCCACGGCTTCAAGACGTTCGCCGATCCGACCACCTTCGTCTTCGAGGCCGGCGTGAACGCGGTGATCGGTCCCAACGGCAGCGGCAAGAGCAACATGGCCGATGCGGTCCGCTGGGTGCTGGGCGAGCAGTCCAACCGCTTCCTGCGCACGCGCCGATCCGAGGACGTGATCTTCGCCGGGTCCGAGGGGCGTCGTCCGCAGGGGATGGCGGAGGCGGTGCTGACCCTCGACAACGGCGACCGCTGGCTGCCGATCGACTTCGCGGAGGTGACGATCGGGCGCCGCGCCTATCGGTCCGGCGAGGGCGAGTACCTGCTGAACGGCGCGAAGGTGCGCCTCCGCGACATCGCGGAGCTGCTGGAGGCGGGGCGGCTGGGTGCCAACTCGCTGGTGGTGGTCGGGCAGGGAACGGTGGACGCGGCCCTCTCTCTGCGCCCCGAGGAGCGCCGGCAGCTGTTCGAGGAGGCGGCCGGGGTCAAGGGGCTCCAGGTGCGCCGAAACGAGGCCACCGTGCGGCTGACTCGCGCCCGCGACAACCTGTCACGGGTCACCGACCTGGTGGGGGAGCTGAAGCCGCAGGTGCGCCGGCTGGCGCTCCAGGCCCAGCACCAGCAGGAGCACGACCAGCTGGGGCTGCGGGCGCGGGCGCTGGTGATCGACTGGCACCGGCGCAGCGAGCGGACGATCCGCGCGGACCTGGGAAAGGCGCGGCGACGTGCGGCGGCGGCCGAGACGGACCTCGAGCGCGTGCGCACAGACCTGGCCGCGGGGCGCGACGCCCTGGGCGCCGCCGAGAGCGCCTACTGGGAGGCCGAGTCGTCGGTCCGGGAGGCGGGGACGGCACGCGAGGCGGCGCGCGAGGAGGTGATCCGGGCCGAGATGCGGCTCGAGGCCCTCGCGCAGCGGGAGGCGGCCCTGTCCGCCGAGCTGGCGGCCGGCGAGCGGCTGCTGGCCGAGCATCGCCGGGCGCTCGACGAGCACCGTCGGTTGGCCCAGGCGTCCGCGCCGGGCGCGCCCGAGACGCCGTCGCCCGAGCAGCAGGCGTCCGCGGAGGCGCGCTGGCAGGCGGCCACCTCCGAGCTGGCGGCCGCCGATGCGGCGCTGCTCGAGGCGGAGCAGGCCCTCGCCGACGCCCGGCGGCGGGAGGCGGACCGGGTGGCCGAGGACGGGCGCCGGCGCGCCTCG
>CAYXZN010000189.1:0-4535 GCA_964469325.1 uncultured Steroidobacteraceae bacterium | reverse complement strand
CTGCCGCCGGCGAGCTCGGCAAGCGATGAGCCCGGGACGTGCTCCATCACGATCAGCGCGCCCTCGTCGGTCATCACCGTGTCGTAGACGGCGACGAAGCCCGGATGGTTCAGCGCGGCCCCCAGCTTCGCCTCGTTGCGGAACCGACGCAGGCTGGCCTTCGGCGCGTCGGTATGCAAGCGCTTGATCGCGACCTCGCGACCGAGGCGCTCGTCCTCGGCCAGGAAGACCGTGGCCATCCCGCCGGTGCCGATCCGGCGGAGGACCCGGTAGCGCCCGGCCAGCTTGGCGCCCTTGCTGATCTCCTCGGTCGGGATCATCGCCCGCCCGCCGGGCCCCTCATGGCGCCCTACGCGGCCGTCTTCTCGCGCTGCTCGGCGTGGACGCCCTCGGCGAACTCCTCCACGATCTTCGCGTTGAAGGCGGGCAGGTCATCCGGCTTGCGGCTGCTGACCAGGCCCGAATCGACCACGACCTCCTCGTCGACCCACTCTCCGCCGGCGTTGCGGATGTCCGTCTGCAGGCTGGGCCAGGAGGTCAGCTTCCGTCCCTTCACCACTCCGGCCTCGATCAACGTCCAGGGACCGTGGCAGATCACGCCGACCGGCTTGCCGGCCTCGAAGAAGTCCCGCGCGAACTGCACCGCCTCGGGATGGGTCCGCAGATTGTCCGGGTTCGCGACCCCGCCCGGCAGCACCAGGCCGTCGTAGTCCTCGGCGCTGGCCTCATCGGCCGTGCGGTCCACCTCGAATGTGTCCGCCTTGTCCAGGTGGTTGAACGCCTGCGCCTCACCGGCCTCGGGGGCGATCAGGTCGGTCTCCGCCCCCGCCTTCTCCACCGCCTCGCGGGGCTCGGTCAGCTCGACCTGCTCGATGCCCTCGTTGGCGACGAGAAAGGCGATCCGCTTGCCCTCGAGCTCATTCGCCATCTCCGGCTCCTTTCGGTCGATTGCCCATCGGAATCGCGGTTACCCGCTGCGATCCCCGAGAAACCGGCGGGGCGTGCCACGATCGCTACAGCTGGATCGACTTCACCTCGAGAAACTCCTCGAGGCCGTAGCGGCCCAGCTCGCGGCCGTGCCCGGACTGCTTGAAGCCGCCGAACGGAGCCAGCGGGTTGAAGGTGGCGCCGTTGATCTGGACCTGGCCGGTGCGCATCCGGCGCGCGAAGTCCTTGGCCCGCTCGGGGTCGGCCGACCAGACCCCGCCGTCGAGGCCGTAGATGGTCGAGTTGGCGATCTCCGCCGCCTCGTCCTCGTCCTCATAGGGCATGATCGAGAGCACCGGCCCGAAGATCTCCTCCTGGGCGATGGTCATCTCGGGTTTCACTTCCGAGAAGACCGTCGGCCGCACGAAGTAGCCGCGGTCGAGCCCGTCGGGAGGGTCGGCACCGCCGGCGACCAGCTTCGCGCCCTCCTCCTCTCCCTTGGAGATATAGCCGCGGACCCGCTCGCGCTGGGCCTCTGAGACCAGCGGCCCCAGCCTGGCGCCGGGCTCGAACGGATCCCCGGGGGCCATCTTCTCGGCCACCTTGGCGGCGATCGCCTCGGCCTCGGGGAGCTTGTCGCGCGGAACCAGCATCCGCGTATGCGCACTGCAGGTCTGCCCTGAGTTGAGAAAGCAGTTGGAGATCCCGTAGGAAACAGCCGCCTTCAGGTCGGCGTCGTCCAGGATCACGTTCGCCGACTTGCCGCCGAGCTCGAGCGCGACCCGCTTCACGTTCCCGGCGGCCGCCTGGCTCACCGCCCGCCCCGCTCGCGTCGAGCCGGTGAACGACACCATGTCGACGTCGTCGTGGGCGGCGATCGCCTCCCCCA
This sequence comes from uncultured Steroidobacteraceae bacterium, assembly GCA_964469325.1. Lineage (GTDB taxonomy): Bacteria > Chloroflexota > Limnocylindria > QHBO01 > QHBO01 > CAYXZN01. The sequence goes on along the minus strand of CAYXZN010000189.1, from coordinate 2,719 downwards.
CGACGGGGCCGAAGCCGGTGATCAGGTTGAAAGTTCCGGGGGGCAGCCCCAGGCCGTCGATGATCTCCGCCAGCACGAAGGCGCTCAGCGGCGTCACCTCGCTCGGCTTCGCCACCACCACGCAGCCGGCGGCCAGCGCGGGCGCCACCTTGGCGCAGAGCTGGTGCAGCGGGTAGTTCCACGGGGTGATGCAGCCGACCACGCCGACCGGCTCGCGAACCACCAGCGAGTTGCCGATCCGCTCCTCCCAGGGGACCTCGCGGGCGATCTGGGCGACGCCGCCGAAGTCCATCGCCGGCAGCCCGGCCTGGATCGTGCGGGCCTGGGCGAGCGGCATCCCGACCTCGGCGGCGATCAGGGCCGCCAGCTCATCGGCCCGCTCGGCGAGCGCCGCCGAGATCGCGGCACAGGCGTCGAGCCGCTGCTCCAGCGGCACCTGCGACCAGGCCTCGAAGGCGGGCCGCGCGGCGGCGACCGCGCGGTCGACGTCCTCGGGCGTGCCCTCGGGAACGCGGCCGATCACCGCCTCGGTGGTCGAGTCGAGAACCTCGATCGAGCCCGATCCGGCCGGCTCGGCCCACGCGCCGCCGATGTAGAGGCGGTCGCGATCGATCGGCTCGGCCGGGTGGGTGGGCTGTGGTGCGGGAGGTGCCTCGGTGGCCATCTCTGCTCCTCTCGATCTCAGGCCGGCTGCGCGGCCTCGGCCTCGCTCGCGCGCGCCCCGGCGTCCTCGGCGATCAGCTCAGCGGTGCGGTGGGCCAGCGCCATGATCGAGACCATCGGGTTGGTCCCCGAGGAGGTGGGGAAGGCGCTGCCGTCCCCGATCCAGACCCCCTTGGTGTCGTGCAGCTCGCCGCGGGGATCGACGACCGAGGTCGCGGGGTCGGTCCCCATCCGGCAGGTCCCCATCTGGTGGGCGCTGAACAGCTTGTGGCCGTCGGCGCGGAAGGGGATCCGCGCGACCGCGTCGATGAAGGCGTCGAGGTCCTCGCCGCGGCGCCAGGTGGGGGCGCCGGCGGCAAGCGGTGAGATCTGGTGCGCGCCCGCCGCCTCGTGCAGGCGGATCTGAGCGGCCACGCCGCGCATCAGGTTCTCCCTGTCCAGCGGATCGTCGACCGGGTAGGTGGGCACCGACTCGCCTTTGGCATCGACGTCGACCCGGCCGTGCCCGCGGTCGCGGGTCAGCCCGATGAAGGTCGCGGTGTAGGGGAAGTCGACCATGCGCTGCTTGTGATCCTCGCCCGATAGCCACGGCGTCGCCGAGCCGATCAGCCCCGGCGCGTACTGGGCGGTCTCGATCAGCACGCCGTAGCCCTCGCCCGTGTCGGCGAGCTCGTCGCAGAGGCCGGCCTGGGGCGCACCCCAGAACGCCTTCTGCTCGCTGCCGTAGAGCGCCCCCACGACCGAGGACGGGTGCAGCCGCAAATACTCGCCGACGGCGGGGCCGCCGATCTCAGAGCGCCGCAGCAGGGCCGGGGACTCCAGAGAACCACAGGCGACCACCACCGCGGGCGCCCGCACCGTGACCTGGGCCCCGCGCCCGTCCGGCGTCTGCCAGGCGGCCTCGACCCCGACGGCGCGGCCGTCCTGCACCAGGACGCGGTTGGCTCGGGTGTGGGTGAGAAAGCGCGCGCCGTGCGCCTGGGCATCGGCGAGCCAGGTGCGATCGGCGCTCCGCTTGCTGCCCGACTGGTCGCCGAAGCCGAGGTAGCCGGCCGTCTCGGGCGAGTAGCAGGCGGGGTCGGCGTTACGGACGATCGTCTCGAAGCTCCAGCCAAGCGCCTCAGCGCCCTCGCGCATGCGCTGCTGCGGCTCGTTCAGATCGTTGCAGCGATCGGTGGCGCCGATCCGCTGCATCACCGTGTCGAGGTGGCGGTCGAAGTCCGGCCCGTCGACGCCCTCCAGGCCGTGCTCGCGGGCCCACTGCTCGCGGACACCCGGCCGTGTTCGCAGGCAGTTGGTCCAGTTGATGGTGGTGCCGCCGCCCAGGGTGGTGCCGGCGACCAGGCTGACGTTGCCGTCAGCGGTCGGGTTCGGGCCGCCGCGCCAGAACATCTCCTCGTAGGCCTTGAGCTCGAGCTGGGTGAAGTCGGACTCGTTGAAGTAACCCGCGGCCTCGAGCACGATCACATCGAGTCCCCGCTCCGCGAGCACCGCGGCGACCACCGCGCCTCCCGAGCCGGAGCCGACGATGCAGACGTCCGCCTCCAGGGTCTCCTCGCTGCCCTCCGGCTCGTGGACCCGCAGCGTCTTCGGCACCTCCGGCGGCGGCGAGATCGGGCCGGGGTACCCGAACACCTCCCAGTTGGGGTTGCGGCCGGTCTCAGGATCGGGCGCCCCATAGGTGAGAAACAGGGTCATGTTGATCAGCGCGTTGACGCCCGCCGCCGCCATCGGGCCCGCCAGCGCGGCGTTGCGCAGGATCTGCTCGCGGGAGGGGTCGGACGCGCGGGCGATCCCCTGCTGGCCGATCGCACCGATCAGCTCCCGGAGCCCATCGCGCATCTGAGGGTCGGGGATCCCGGCGATCAGCTCGGCCGAGGCGGCGTCGACTCCCAGGTCGCTCGCCTTGCGTCCCCAGAAGCCGTGGGGATCGCGATCGCGCTCGATCGAGGGCACCACCGTGTCGCAGATCGCGGTCAGCGTGGCCCGCTCGGCGTCGCTCAGCGCCTCGGCTGCGGTCTCCTCAGCCATGCCTCGGACTCTACCCGCCACCTCC
>CAYXZN010000188.1:0-4536 GCA_964469325.1 uncultured Steroidobacteraceae bacterium | reverse complement strand
GCAACGCCAAGGGCTCGGTGATCTACGAGGGGACGAGCCAGATCCACACCCTGATGCAGGCCGACTACCTGCTCGGCTACCGCAAGGATCGGCCGCTCCGCATGCGGCAGCCCGCCTGGGAGGGGGAGGGTTAACGGCCGTCGGCGGGCTCGAGGACGAGGGTCCGGCGCGTCGCGCGGGCGACCTGGGACTCCGTCCAGGCCAGCTGGAGGTAGTCGCCGCGCAGCCACAGCGCGAACTGGTCGTCGTAGTGGGGCGAGAGCGGGTTCCCGGACTGCCCGCCGGCCAGGACGAAGCGGCTGGCGCCGGGATCGGCGAGGTCGATCACTGCGCGCACGTTGGGGATCGCGCCGGGATCGCCCGTCGGCTCCAGCGGGTGGACCAGCGCCTGGGCGACGGTGTTGGCGTCGCCGCCGAGCGGCACCGGGCCGAGGTCGAAGATCTGGTCCAGCGGCCGCCGCCGGTCGAGCACATGGCGCAGGGTGAGCGGCCGCAGGCGTCCCCAGGCCCAGGCGGCCGACTCGGGTCCGTGTTCGCCCGTCAGTCGACGGGCGACCGTGCCCAGGGCGTCGGCCGCCTCGGCCGGCCAGGGCCGCTCCAGCCAGCCCGGCGGCTGCTCCCGCAGCAGGCGCACCAGGAGACCGGCCGTGCGCGCCAGCAGGGTGGTGCTCGGCAGCAGCTCGGCCACCGCTCCGCCCAGGGCTGCTCGCCAGCTGTTGGGGGCTCGGGCTGCAGCCACGCGGGAGGCGAGCTCCGCCATCAGCAGCTCGAAGACGCTCGCCGCGGGGGAGTCGGCGCTGAGCTGACCGTCCCAGCCGGCGAGCAGGCGCTGTGCTCGCCGTCCGGCCGCATCCTTGACCGGCAGCGACAGGACGATCTCCCGGATCTCTGCCCACGGCAGCGAGGCCAGGTCGAGCTGGAGCTGCTGGGTCGCCTCCAAACTCCAGTCCTCCCGCGCGGCCAGCTGCGAGCCGATCCGCGCGGCGCGGTACCCGTCGAGCCAGTCGACGCCCAGGAACGGACCGCTGCCGTCGGTGACCGGCGCGTTGTTGGCGGACGCAACCCAGCCCGACCCCGGATCAGCCACGTGCGGCATCCGGTCGAACGGCACCGGTTCTGCCGCCCAGCCGGAGTCCTCGAGCCAGCCGGGCCGCGGGAGCATCCCGTGACCGCTCCCGCGGCGCGGGACGGCGCCGACCACCTGGAGGCCGATGTGGCCCGCTGCGTCCGCGTACGCCACGTTGAGCGCCGGACCGGGCCATTCGCCGAACCCGGCCCGCAGCTCCGCGAAGGCGCGCGCCCGGGTCGCGTTGAGGAAGCCGCGCACCGGGGCCGGTGACAGGAAGGTGGCGGCCATCGACAGCGCGTACCCACCCGCGCCCTCGAGCAGCGAACCGAGGACCGGGCCGCGCGGCGTCAGCACCACCCGCTCGACGACGACATCTCCGCCCCGCACCCGGATCTGCTCCTCGAGCACCTCGCACTGCGTCCAGCCGTCGCTCTGCCGGGCGCGCCGCCCGTCGTCGGACAGCTCCTCGAGGTACAGGTCCACCTGGTCGGTGAGGGCGGCGGTGATGCCCCACGCCGCGTGCCCGTTGTGGCCGAGCGGTAAGGCGGGGCCGCCCACGAACGACGCCCCCGCCACCGTCCAGTCCGGCGTCGCGAGGTGGGCGAGGTACCAGGGCGCGGGGACCTGCGGCGAGAGGTGCGGGTCGTTGGCCAGGATCGGCACACCGGACGACGTTCGGCTGCCGGCCACGGCCCAGTTGTTGGAGGCCGGGACGAGACCCGGCACGGCGCGCAGCGCGGCCAGATCCGCCGCCAGGCGGTCCAGGCCATCGCCGGCCCCGGCGCCGGGCGGGACGTTGACCGGGTGCCAGGCCGGATACCCCGGGTCGAGCGCTCGCAGCGCCTGCGGGCCGTCCGCCAGAAGGATGCGAAGGCGCGCGAGCTCGGTGTCCCAGTTCGCAGCCAGGGCGAAGGCCTGGAGCCCGGCGAAGGCGAGCACGTCCTCGGGACGCCAGCGCGACGGGCGGCCCCGCAGCAGGACCAGCTCGTGGGGTCGGTCCAGCACCCCGCGCCCCATCCCCTCGTTCACGCCGGCGGCGTACGCCTCGATGGCGGTCCGAACGTCGTCCGCGACCAGCGGGAGCTGGCGGCCGGCGACCCGTCGGAACCCGAGCCGGCGGGAGAGGCGGTCGACCGGCAGGACCTCGGGGCCGAACAGCGCGGCCAGCGTTCCGCGGCCGGCGCGCACGATCACCTCCAGCTGGAAGCCGCGATCCTGGCCGTGGCAGTAGCCGAGGGCGAACCACGCGTCGCGGTCGCCCCCCGCCTGGACGTGGGGAATGCCCCAGCGGTCGCGGCGGATGACGACCCGCTCGTCGACCCCTTCCACGGCGAGGCGGCCCGTCGTGCGGGGCAGGCGCGGGCCCAACAGCCGGAGCAGGTTGCGCAGCGGCCGGCGTGGGATGGCGGGCTTCGCCATCGGCGCTGCTAAGGGGCGGCGCGGTCCGGCCGGCCGATGATCTTCATCTCGTGATGCTCCTGCCCATACAGTACGTGCTCGACCGGCCTTCCCAGCACGCGGAGGGCCCTGAAGGGATCCTCGATGGGCGCGCCTGCTCGTCGCGCACGAGGGACTCGACCCCGAGGTCGAAGCTCACCGGCGCGCGGGCGGCTATCCTCCAGCGCCATGAGCCGGACCCTCGAGACCGCCGCCGGGCTGATGCTGCTGGCCATCGGCGCCGCCGTGCTGGCCACCGATTGGATCGCCGAGTGGCTGGCGACCCTCACCAGCGTCGAGGGGCGCTACCTCGCCTACTGGCCGGTCCTGCTCATCGTCCTGTCCGCCTTCTTCCTCGTCCCGGCCCTGTTCGGGCGGCAGCATCGGCGGCTACGAGCGGGGATGGTCTTCCCGGGAGCGCTGCTGGCCACGGTGGGCGGGGTCCTCCTCTACACCAGCCTCAGCGGACGCTGGGAGGCCTGGGCGTACCTGTGGCCGTCGGTGCCGTTCAGCATCGGCATCGCCATGTACCTCGCCGGTTGGATCGCCGATGCGCCCGCATTCAAGTGGATCGGGTCGGGGGTGGCGGCAGGGGCGGTGGTCGCCTTCCTGGCCTTCGCCACCGCCTTCGGCGGCGAGGCGCTGCGGCTGATCGGCGGTATCGCCATGCTGGCGCTGGGCGCGGCGCTGACGATTGGCGGCCTCGCAGAGCGCCTGTCGCGCAAGTCCTCGGGCTAGCCGCCCGGCCCGGCCAGCACGGCGCCCGCGATGGCGGGCAGCAGCAGGAGGGCGAGGCCGGCGCCCACGGCTCCGGGCACGCCGGCTCGCGCCAGGCGAGCGCGCCGGTCGGCGGTCGCCCCGGACGCGGCGGCGGCGAGCAGCACGCCGATGCCCCCGGCGGCGAGGGCGGGGACGACGTGCGCGAGCAGCGAGGGGGCCCCCTGGCGCGCGGGCTCGCCCGCCAGCGAGCTCGCCAGCACCAGGGTCAGCAGCGCCGCGAAGAGCCCGGCACCGAGCGCGGCGGCCACTGCCCGCAGCGGCCCCCGCTGGGTGGAGGCGGTGAGCGCCGACCCGGCGGGCAGCAGCCCGGCCACCAGCCACGCGCCTGCCGCCAGTCGCGGCTGCTCGGGCGGGACGAGGCCGAGCCAGCCGAGCGCGGCGATGGGCGCGGCCAGCATGCCCGCCGCGGCGAGCCAGGTGAGCGGCCGTCGCCAGTCCTCGGGTCCCTCGGGCTCGACCACCTCGCCGACCCGCACCTCGACCTCGGCGGGGCGCTCCATGGCCGAGCTGGGCGCACCCACATGAGGGCTCCGCGGGTCCTCGGCGGCGCTCACGGGGAGCCGCTCGTCGCCGCGTCCGCGACGCCCGCCGCCAGCGTCCGTGGCGCTGCGCCGGCGTCGGGGGTCGCCAGCCGGAGCCCAAGGATCCGGGCGCCCAGCTCGCGCACCATCCACCCCGCCTCGGCCGCGAGACGTCGGTCCTCGCTGCCGGAGAGCGCCGCCAGCGCCTCCAGCTCGGCCAGCGCGCGGGGCGTGTCGAGGTCGTCGTCGAGCGCCGCCAGGAACCGGCTGCGCCGCTCCGCCACCTGCCCGCTGAGCGTGGCCGGATCCGCCATCGCCGGGGCCAGCGGCTCCAGCTCCTCCGCAGCACGGCAGGCGTCGCGCAGCCGTGCCATGCGGTGGACCGCGGCCTCGAGCGCCGCCTCGTCGAAGTGCAGGTCGGAGCGGTAGTGGTGGTCGACCAGGTACAGGCGGATCGCGTCGCCCGGGTACGCGGTCAGCAGGTCGCGCACGAGCACCAGGTTGCCGAGCGACTTCGACATCTTGGCCCGGTCGTAGTGGAGCATGCCGGCGTGCATCCAGAACCGGACGAAGGGGCGCTTGCCGCTCGCCCCCTCGGACTGGGCGATCTCGGACTCGTGGTGCGGGAAGGCGAGATCGGCGCCTCCGCCATGGATGTCGAACTGCTCACCCAGGTAGCGGGTGCTCATGGCCGAGCACTCGATGTGCCAGCCCGGGCGCCCCGTTCCC
>CAYXZN010000187.1:0-4557 GCA_964469325.1 uncultured Steroidobacteraceae bacterium | reverse complement strand
CGACGAGCCCGCGCAGCACGGCCCGCCTCGCCTGCCGGCGCCCTGCACGCGCTGCCACTGCCTCGGGCACGGTGATCATGACCAGCGCGCCGGGAACGGGGCGGGCAGCGGCCTCCGCCCTGGCCGTCCGTCTGCGCCAGGCGATGGCCAGCAGCGGGTACCAGACGAGGAGCAGCGGGGCGGGCGGTGAAACGGCCAGCGAGGCGAAGGGCACCGACGCGAACAGCGAGCCGGCGCCGATCATCAGCCGCAGATACAGCCAGGCCGTTCCGCCCGCCGCCCACGCCGCCAGGTCTCCGATCACCGGCAGCCCAGCGATGCCCAGGGCGCCGGTCACGGCAGCTCCCGCCGAGGCGGCCATGACGATCGGCACCAGCGGCGCCACCACGACGTTGGCGGCGGGGGCGACCACCGAGAGGCGCTCGAAGTTGCCGACGATGATGGGCAGGGTGGCCAGCTGTGCGGCGGTGGTGAGCGCCACCGGCTCGCGCAGCAGCGGCGGCCACGCCGCCAGCCGCCGCTCGATCGACGGCCCGAGCACGACGAGTCCGGCGGTGGCGAGGCAGGAGAGCTGAAAGCCGACGTCCCACAGGACCGGCGGCGCGAGCAGCAGCATGGCCAGCGCGGCCAGCATCAGGGTCGACAGCGCGTGCGCCGTGGAGCCGAGCAGCTGGGCGACCAACATCGCGCCGGCCATGAGCGCGGCCCTGACCACCGACGGACTGGCGCCGGTCAGCACCACATACCCTCCCACGGTCGCGGCGAGGACCAGCGCCCGGAAACGTCGGCCGCGCGCGAGACGCGGGAGGCGCGTCACGAGCCGCGCGGTGAGCGCCGCCACGATGGCGATGTTCCAACCCGAGATGGCCACCACGTGCGTCAGTCCGGCGGCGGCGAAGCTCTCCTCGACCTCCGGGTCCATCCCGCTCCGCACGCCGAGCAGGATCCCGGCGCCCAGGGCGGCCTCGGGCTCGGGGACCAGGGAGTTGAGGCCGTCGAGCAGCGCCCGCCGGAGGCTGGCCATCGCGTCGGCGGGGCCGGAGGAGCGGGGGAGCAGGCGCAACTCGAACGTTCTCGCCACCGCGCCGATGCCCTGCCGCTCCAGGTACGCGCGATAGGCGAACCCGTCGAAGTCCTCCGGCAGCTCGAGCGCGGCCTCGAACGCGATCCGGTCTCCGGCCGAGAGCGGATGGGAGCGCGGCAGCCGGACCAGCAACCGGCCCGCCACCGGCTGTGGTCCGCCTCCGTCCGGCAGGTCGACGCGGGCTGCCCCGCCGATCGCCACCGCGTCGAGCACCACCTGGAGCTGGTCACCGCGCGGCCGCGGCTCGTCGACCAGCGTCCCCTCCACCCGCAGCGAGCCGAGTCCGATCTGCCCGCTCACGCTGCCGGGTCCGGCGGGCAGCTCCGACTGGCCGGAGCGCGCCGCCCCGAGCAGCAGCGCAGCGCCGGCCAGGCCGCTGACCAGCGCCCACGCCAGGGGACGGCGCCTCGCCCGCTCGCCCAGCGCGGCCAGGGTGACGGCCATCGCCAGCCCAGCGGCAGCCGCGGCGAGCGGCGCGACCAGCCGCGGCGCGTCGTGGGCGAGCAGGATCCCGGCCGCCACCCCGACCAGGACGGCCGGTAGGACGAGCCGCCCGACCACGCCTACTGGACCGTGGCCAGGTCCCGGATCTGCTCCAGCTGCCCGCGGTTGATGACACCCCGCTCGACGAGCTCGTCGAGGGATGTGAACGGCCGCTCGGTTCGCGCGGCGACGATCTTCTGGACCGTGACCGGGCCGATGCCCGGCAGCGCCTCCAGCGCCTCGGGGCTGGCGGTGTTCAGGTTCACCAGCCCCCCGGCCGTGTCGCCAGGCGCCTCCGGGCCCGCCGCCTGGCCGATCCTGGGCACGTGGATCTGCTGCCCGTCACTGAGCGGTGCCGCCAAGTTGATGCGGGCGGCGGCGGCGACGAGGTCGGCGTCGTCCGCGTAGCCACCCGCCGCCGCCAGCGCGTCGGCCACCCGTGAGCCGGCCGGCAGGCGATGGAGGCCCGGCCGCTGGACGGCGCCCTCCACGTCGACCAGCAGCTCAGCGGTCGGGTCTTCGGGTGCAGCGCTGAACGGCGCGGACGAGGGGTCGAGCGCCACCGGCGGCTCGGGCGGCGGCCCCAGCGCCGCCACCAGGCTCCACGAGGCGGCACCCGCCACCAGGATTCCCGCCAGCGCTCCACCGATCAGCAGCCGGTCGACGTTGGTCACCGTCGCCCCTCCCCGCGGGAGGCGAGGCGTGCTCGAGCTGCGTCCGGGGCACGACGCCCGGGCACTCGACGCCGGGCCCCGGAAGCAGGACCGAAGACTAGCGCAGGGCGCTTACCGGCGGCTTACTGCGCGCTCATCCGGCGACCGGCGCGCGCGGCCGGCTCAGCGAGGGTCGACCCGCGAGGTCAGCCCTTGGGCGAGACGATGTTGACCAGCTTGCCGTCGACGTGGATCACCCGCTGCGGGACGCGGCCGCCCAGGTACGCCTGGACCCGCTCCGAGGCCAGCGCCATCCGCTCGACCTCCCCGCGCGGCGTGTCGACCGTCACCACCAGGCGGTCGCGCAGCTTGCCGTCGACCTGCACCGGCAGCTCGATCGTCTCGGAGCGCGCCAGCGCCGGGTCGTAGGTCGGCCACGCCTGCTGGTGGATGCTGTACGGGCGGCCGCGGCGCTCCCACAGCTCCTCGGTGACGTGCGGCGCGGCCGGGGCCAGCAGCTTCAGCAGCGCGTCCACCGCCTCGTCGTACACGTCGCTGCCCGCCAGGCCCGCCTCCCGCGCCCGCTGGAGGGCGTTGCTCAGCTCCATGAGCTTGGCGATGGCGGTGTTGAAGCGGAAGCCCTCGTAGTCTTCGGTCACGCCGGCGATGGTGGTGTGCGTGGCGCGCCGCAGCGCGCGTCCCACCTCCTCGGCGGTCCCCAGCAGCTCGTCGCTGGGAGCGGCCGCCGCCGGAGCCTCACCCGGCCGTGCCAGGCTCCAGACCCGCGACAGGAAACGGTTCAGGCCCTCGATCCCCTCCGAGCTCCACGGGCCGCCCTGCTCCCACGGGCCGATGAACATCAGGAACAGCCGCACCACGTCCGAGCCGTAGCGGGCGGTCAGGTCGTCGGGGTTCTGGACGTTGCCCCGCGACTTGCTCATCCGCTGGTGATCGGCGCCCAGGATCTGGCCCTGGTTGCGCAGGGCCAGGAACGGCTCGTCGAAGGCGAGGTGCCCCATGTCCCGCAGGGCCTTGACGAAGAAGCGCGAGTACATGAGGTGGAGCACCGCGTGCTCGGCGCCGCCGGTGTACAGGTCGACCGGCATCCACTCCCGCAGCGCGTCGGGCTGCCAGGCTCGCTCGTCGTCGTGCGGCGAGCAGTAGCGCAGGAAGTACCAGGCCGAGTCCACGAAGGTGTCCATGGTATCGGTCTCCCGCCGCGCCGCTGCGCCGCACACCGGGCAGGAGGCGCGCAGGAAGTCGGCGTGGGACTGGAGCGGGCTGACCCCGGTGGAGGCGAAGTCGACGTCCGGCGGCAGCCGCACCGGCAGCTCCTCCTCGGCCACCGGCTGCGCGCCGTGCTGGGGGCAGTAGACGATCGGGATCGGCGCGCCCCAGTAGCGCTGGCGGCTGACCAGCCAGTCTCGGAGCCGGTAGCTGACCGCCGGTCCACCCAGGCCCAGGTCGGCGAGCTGGCGGCTGATGGCGCCGATCGCCTCCGCCGCCGGCATGCCGGTGAACTCGCCCGAGTCGACCAGCACCTCGTCGTCGGTGTGGGCGACGAACGCCTCGTCGCGCGGCACCTCGCCGCCGGCGGGGACCACCACGTAGCGGATCGGCAGGTCGTAGCGGACCGCGAAGGCGTGGTCGCGCTCGTCGTGGGCGGGGACGCCCATGATCGCCCCGCTCCCGTAGCCGGGCAGCACGTAGTCGGCGATCCAGACCGGGATCTGCTCCTGGGTCATGGGGTTGACCGCGAACCCGCCGGTGAAGACGCCGGTCTTGTCGCGCTCGGCCGACAGCCGCTCGATCTCCGTCTCGCGCCGCGCCTGCGCCACGTAGGCCTCCACGTCGGCCTGTCGCTGCGGCGTGGTGAGCCGCTCCACCAGCTCGTGCTCGGGGGCGAGCACCATGAAAGTGGCACCGAACACGGTGTCGGGGCGAGTGGTGAAGACCCGGATCGGCTCACCGTCGGCCGGGCCGCCCGCCACCCCGAAGATGATCTCGGCGCCCTCGGATCGGCCGATCCAGTTGGTCTGCATCAGGCGGATCGGCTCCGGCCAGTCGATGCCGCCGAAGTCGAGCAGCTCGTCCGCGTAGTTGGTGATCCGGAAGAACCACTGCTCCAGGTCGCGCTTCACGACCGGCGTGTGACAGCGCCAGCAGCGCCGATCCGCCCCCTCCACCTGCTCGCGCGCCAGGACCACCTGGTCCTTGGGGCACCAGTCGACGGGGGCCATGGCTCGGTAGGTGAGCCCCGCCCGGTAGAACTTCAGGAAGAGCCACTGCGTCCAGCGGTAGTACTCCGGGTCGCTGGTCACCACCTCGCGGGACCAG
>CAYXZN010000186.1:0-4568 GCA_964469325.1 uncultured Steroidobacteraceae bacterium | reverse complement strand
AGGGCGGCCGCCACACGCCGTTCTACGCCGGCTACCGGCCGCAGTTCTACCTGCGCACCACCGACGTCACCGGCGAGATCAAGCTGCCGGCCGGGGTCGAGATGGTGATGCCCGGCGACAACGTGAACATGGACATCGAGCTGATCACGCTCATCGCCATCGAGCAGGGGCAGCGCTTCGCGATCCGCGAGGGCGGCCACACCGTGGGCGCGGGCGTGATCACCGAGGTCGTCGGTTAGCGTCAGATGGCCAAGCAGCGCATCCGCATCCGTCTGAAGGCGTACGACCACAAGCTGCTCGACCAGTCGGCCGAGCAGATCGTGGAGACGGCACAGCGTACCGGGGCCGATGTGGCCGGCCCGGTGCCACTGCCGACGCGGATCGAGAAGTTCACCGTCATCCGCGGCCCGTTCGTGCACAAGGACGGGCGCGAGCAGTTCGAGATTCGAACGCACAAGCGGCTGATCGACATCATCGACCCGTCGACCAAGACGGTGGATGCGCTGATGCGGCTGAGCCTGGCCGCTGGCGTGGACATCGAAATCAAGATGTGACGCCGGGGCGGCGCGGAGCCGCCCGGGCGCGCCATCGGCGAGTGAAGGAAGGACCGAGCGAGTGCCGGAAGGACTGATCGGAAGGAAGCTGGGGATGACGCGGATCTTCGCGGACGACGGAACCGTCGTCCCGGTCAGCGTGATCGAGGCTGCCCCGAACACCGTCACCGGGCTCCGGACGCCGGAGCGGGACGGCTATGCCGCCCTGCAGCTCGGAAGCGGCCGCGCCAGGCGGCCGACCAAGCCGGTGCTCGGCCAGCTCAAGCAGCTCCCCAAGGAGCTGGCGCGGCCGCGTCACGTGCGTGAGTTCCGGGTCGAGAGCACCGACGGCCGCGAGGTGGGCGAGCAGGTCGACGTGACCGTGTTCGAGGCCGGGGACCTGGTGGACGTGATCGGCGTCAGCAAGGGCCGCGGGTTCGCCGGAACCGTGAAGCGCCACCACTTCCACCGCGGGCCCAAGACCCACGGATCGGACAACTACCGCAAGCCCGGCTCTGTCGGCGCCGGCACCACTCCCGGGCGGGTCTTCCGCAACACCCGGATGGCCGGCCACATGGGGGCCGAGCGCGTGACCGTCAAGAAGCTGAAGGTGGTGCGAGTCGACCAGGAGCGGAACCTGATCCTGGTCGAAGGCGCCGTGCCCGGGGCGCGCAACGGGCTGCTCATGGTCCAGAAGGCGAAGTGACGATGCCAGAGACGAAGCTGCTGTCCGCCCGCGGCGACGAGGCCGGCAAGGTGGACCTCGCCGAGGCCCTCTTCGCGGCCCCGGTCAACGAGGCGGTGATCCACCAGGCGGTGGTTCGCCAGCTCGCCGCACGCCGCAGCGGGTCGGCCGACACCAAGGGGCGTGCCGAGGTCTCCGGCGGCGGCGCCAAGCCCTGGCGCCAGAAGGGAACCGGCCGGTCGCGGCAGGGCAGCCGCCGCTCCCCGCAGTGGGCGGGCGGCGGGGTCGCCTTCGGCCCGCACCCTCGCGACCACCGGGTCCGCATGCCGACCAAGATGCGGCGCCTCGCCCTGCGCGGCGTGCTGACCGCCAAGCAGGCGGACGGCGCGTTGCGGGTGGTCGAGGGGTTCGACCTGGCGGAGATCAGGACGCGCGGGCTGCTCGAGCGGCTGGCCGCCTGGAAGGCCGAGGGCAAGGTGCTGCTCGTGCTGGCCGCGGCCGACGAGCTGGTCGAGCGCTCCGCCCGCAACCTGCGTGAGGTGCGCATCGTGCGCGCCAACGCGCTCAACGTGGTCGACCTGCTCGACGCCGACACCATCGTCTTCACGCGCGACGCGCTTGCCAGGGCGGAGGAGGTGTACGCATGACCTTCGCCCACGACATCCTGGTGCGTCCGGTGATCAGCGAGAAGTCGACCTTCCTCACCGAACGCAACACGTACACCTTCGAGGTGGCGCGCGACGCGAACAAGCACGACGTGAAGGCCGCCGTGGAGGCCGTCTTCAAGGTCGACGTGACCGGCGTTCGAATGGTGAACGTGAAGCCCAAGCAGAAGCGGCGCGGGCGCCGCACGCCGGGCGTGGTGCCCGGCTGGCGCAAGGCGATCGTCACGATCGCCCCGGGCCAGAAGATCGAGCTGTTCGAGGCGGTGTAGCCGATGCCACTCAGAGACTACCGACCGACCAGCCCCGGCCGTCGCCAGATGACCCGCGCGACGTTCGAGGAGGTCACCACCAAGGAACCGCACAAGCCGCTCACCAGGCGGCTGGCGGCGAAGGGTGGCCGCAACCAGCAGGGCAAGCTGACCGTCCGCCACCAGGGCGGCGGCCACAAGCGGCTGTACCGGCTGATCGACTTCCGGCGCGACAAGTGGGGCGTGCCGGCCAGGATCGTGACGATCGAATACGACCCGAACCGCTCGGCGCGCATCGGCCTCCTCCAGTACGCCGACGGCGAGAAGCGCTACATGCTGCTGCCGCACGGCCTGGTGGTCGGTGACGTGGTGGTGGCGGGTCCCGAGGCGGAGGCGCGGGTCGGCAACGCGCTGCCACTGTCACGGATCCCGCTCGGCACCCAGATCCACAACATCGAGCTGCGGGCCGGCCGCGGTGGCCAGATCGTGCGCAGCGCCGGCAGCAGCGCGCAGCTGCTGGCCAAGGAGGGCGAGTTCGCCACCATCCGCCTGCCATCGGGCGAGGTCCGCCGCGTCCGCACCGAGTGCATGGCGACGGTGGGACAGGTGAGCAACCTCGACCACGAGAACCAGAAGCTCGGCAAGGCCGGGCGGGCGCGGCACATGGGACGCCGCCCGACCGTGCGCGGCACGGTGATGACGCCGCGCGACCATCCGCACGGCGGCGGCGAGGGCAAGTCTCCGACGGGCATGCCGCCCAAGACGCCGTGGGGCAAGCCGGCGATGGGGCTCCGGACGCGCAAGCGCCAGGGATCCGACAAGCTGATCGTGCGACGCCGATACGGGCGTGGGTAAGGGAGGAAGACGATGAGTCGTTCTGTCAAGAAGGGACCGTTCATCCACGCCCGTCTCCTCGCTCGGATCGAGGAGATGAACAAGCGCAACGAGCGGAAGGTGCTGAAGACCTGGTCGCGGGCATCGATGGTCTTCCCCTCGATGATCGGCCACACCATCGCCGTCCACGACGGGCGCCGGCACGTGCCCGTCTTCATCACCGAGAACATGGTCGGGCATCGGCTCGGCGAGTTCGCGCCCACCCGGACCTTCCGGGGGCACGGCAAGCACACCGAGCGCTCGACGGCGCCGAAGTAGGAGACCGATGCGCGTCACCGCCACCGCCAAGTACATCCGAATCAGCCCGCGCAAGGTCCGCCTCGTCACCGACCTCATCAGGGGGAAGCCGGTCGAGGAGGCCGCGGCGATCCTGCGCTTCCTGCCGAACGCGGCGGCGAAGGACGTGGCCAAGGTGCTGAAGAGCGCCACGGCCAACGCCGAGAACAACTACAACCTGTCGGCCGACGAGCTCCGGGTGGTGAACGCCAGCGCCGACGAGGGACCGACCCTGAAGCGCTGGCGACCGCGGGCGCAGGGGCGGGCCTTCCAGATCTTGAAGCGAACCAGCCACATCACCATCGCCGTGGCTGACCGAGAGGAGTCCTGATGGGTCACAAGGTTCACCCGTACGGCTTCCGGATCGGGATCAACAAGCCGTGGCTGGCCAAGTGGTACGCCGACCGCGACTACGCGACCCTGCTCCAGGAGGACATGCGGATCCGCGAGCTGGTGGCGCGCCGCCTGGCCAACGCCAGCGTGAGCCAGGTCGAGATCGAGCGCGGCATCAACCACGCCACGGTCACCGTGCACACCGCCAAGCCCGGCATCGTGATCGGCAAGGGCGGCGCGAACGTCGAGCAGCTGCGGACCCAGATCGGGAAGCTGACCGACAAGAAGGTCAAGCTCGAGATCAAGGAGATCCTCCAGCCGGAGCTCGACGCGCAGCTGGTGGCCCAGAACGTGGCCGGCCAGCTGGAGCGGCGGATCGCGTTCCGCAAGGCGATGAAGCAGGCGATCCAGCGCAGCATCAAGGCCGGGGCGAAGGGCGTGAAGGTCCAGGTCTCCGGGCGGCTGGGCGGCTCCGAGATGAGCCGCACCGAGTGGGATCGCGAGGGACGCATCCCGCTCGGCACCCTGCGGGCCGACATCAGCTACGGCATGGTCCACGCCCACACCACGTACGGGCGGATCGGGGTCAAGGCCTGGATCTACCGGGGTGAGCAGCTGTCGGAGCGACCCGGCTCGGCACGCACCGAGCCGCGCGAGCCGCGCCGCGCGCGGCCGAGCTCCGGTGAGCGGCGCAGCCGCGGCCGGACGGCGGAGGCGGCGACCTCCACCGCTGCCGCGAAGGCCGAGCGGGAGGAGAAGCCGACCGCCGAGGCTCCGCAGCCGGAGGCTGCGGCCCAGCCCGAGACGCCGGTGCAGCAGGCTTCCGCCTCGCAGGAGACGGCCGTGCAGCCGGAGGCTCCCGCAGAGCCGGAGGCTCCTGCACAGCCCGAGGCTCCTGCACAGCCCGAGGCTCCTGCACAGCCCGAGGCTCCTG
>CAYXZN010000185.1:0-4602 GCA_964469325.1 uncultured Steroidobacteraceae bacterium | reverse complement strand
GCCGACCCTGGTGCCGCGGTAGAAGCGCTCGAATATGCGGGGCAGCTCGTCGGCACCGATTCCCGGGCCGGTGTCGGTCACCACCACCGTCGCCTCGCCCGGGGCGTCGTGGAGCCGGACCTGCACCTGGCCGCCGCGGGGCGTGAACTTCAGGGCGTTGCCGACCAGGTTCGTCACCAGCTGCACGATCCTCTCACGGTCGAAGCGCAGCAGCACCGGCGTGGCCGGGACCTCGCTGGCCAGGCCCAGCCCGCGCTGCTCGGCGGTCTCGGCGTGCGCCTCCACGACGGACCGCACCGGATCGCGAAGGTCGCCGGGCCCGACGGCGAGCGGGAAGATGCCGGCGTCGATGCGCGACAGGTCGAGCAGGTTGCTGGACAGCCACTCGAGGCGGCTGATCTGCTCGCTCGAACGCTCGAGGAACTCACGGCGGGTCGGCTCGTCGACCACCCCGTCGCGCTGCAGCTCGATGAAGGTGCGGAGCGCGGCGATCGGCGTCCGGAGCTCGTGGCTCACGTCGGCCACGAACTCGCGCAGCCGGTCCCGGTCCGCCTCCAGCGCGGCCAACGTCTCCGACAGCCGCTCGGCCATCAGGTTGAACTGGCTCCCGACCTCGTCGATCTCGGTGATCCCCGATGCCGGCACCCGCTCGGTCAGCTCGCCCTGCGCCACCCGGCGCACCGCGCGCCGGAGCCGGTTGAGCGGTACCGCCAGGCGGCGCGCGGCGAAGCCTCCCACCAGCAGGCTCACCACCAGGGCCAGGATGCCGGCCACGATCAGCGCGCCGCGGATCTGGGTCAAGGTCGTCTCGCGGGCGGTCCACGGGTCGCGCACGCGGATCTCGAGCGGCAGGATGCCGTTCGGGGCGATCCGCTCCTCCTCGGAGGGGAGCGTGATGGTGAAGCGGACCCTGACCTCGTCGACGTTCTCGTCGGGCCGCAGCCCGCTGGCGCGGAGCTCGTCAGGGTTCTGGGGCGTGGCGAAGGCGGCCTGCGAATCGTCCAGGACGTTCACGATCTCCACCGTCCCCTGCGCGAAGCGGTTGGCGGCCACCTCCGCGAAGGGTTGGAAGAAGGCCTGCTCGCGCAGCTCCCGGTTGCCGAGGTTCCGCTGGAACTGCTGCGCCTGGACCCGGATCACGTCGGCGGTGATCTGGGCCGCGCTCTGGATTCGCGCCTGGGCCTGCTCGGCGAAGTATCCGGGCAGGGTCTGGTTCAGGACCAGGCCGGAGACGACCAGGCCGATCAGGGCCACCGTGATGAGCGACAGGACGAGGCGGACGGTCAGGCTCCTGCCGAGCCTCCCCAGCGTCCCCCGCCCCTGTCCGCTTCCGATCGGCTCAGTCCTCGGCGAACGCATAGCCGACTCCGCGAACCGTCTTGATGTAC
This sequence comes from uncultured Steroidobacteraceae bacterium, assembly GCA_964469325.1. GTDB lineage: Bacteria > Chloroflexota > Limnocylindria > QHBO01 > QHBO01 > CAYXZN01. The sequence goes on along the minus strand of CAYXZN010000185.1, from coordinate 3,214 downwards.
CGCGGCTGGGCGGGATCCGGCTCGAGCTTGTCGCGGATGTGGCTGATGTGGACGTTGATGGTCCGCTCGTCCTGCTCGAGCGACTCTTCGTAATCGCGGACCAGCTCCAGCAGCTGGGAGCGGGTGTAGACCCGGCCAGGGCGCGCGGCCAGGTGGCGGAGCAGGTCGAACTCGGTGGTGGTCAGGTTGATCCGCTCGCCGTTGCGGGCCACGCGCCGCCGGTCCAGGTCGATCACCAGGTCGCCGCGACGCAGAACGCGCCCGGCCTGGGTGTCGGCCAGCTCCCCGTACGCCCGGCGCATCAGCGCCTTCACCCGGCTCACCAGCTCGCGCACACTGAACGGCTTGACCAGGTAGTCATCGGCGCCGATCTCGAGGCCGACCACCTTGTCCACCTCGTCGGAGCGGGCGGTCAGGAAGAGGATGGGCGCACGGCTCTCGCGGCGCAGTCGCCGGCAGACCTCGAAGCCGTCGATGCCCGGCAGGCGCACGTCCAGCACCACCACCTCGGGTGCGACCTCTGCGAAGCGGGCCAGCGCGTCCTCGCCGGTCGGCGAGACGGTGACGTCGTAGCCCTCGCGCTCGAGGGCGAACTGCACCCCGCGGGCGACCGCCGCCTCGTCCTCCACCACCATGATCGTGCCGGCCATCGCGCGATGATAGACCGCAGACCGATGACGCTCCCCAGGACGCTCCGACGGGTTCTGCTGGCCGACCAGGCGGTGGCCTGGTAGAGCAGGCCGCGTTGCCGGAAGCGCGAGTTCCGGGTACGATCGGCGCTCGCACATCGCACACGACAGACGTCCGAGCCTGCCCGGACGCGTGAAGGAGCAGACCCAGCCCATGGAACTTGAGCTCGCCGTCGAGACGCGATCCGCCTCCGGCAAGGAGAACCGCCGCCTGCGACGCGAGGGGATCGTTCCCGGCGTCGTGTTCGGCAAGGGGGTAGAGTCGGTGCCGGTTCAGCTGGACGCCAAGGCGCTCGAGACGCTGTACCGGACCGCGGGCCGCACCAGCGTGCTGAAGCTGAAGGTGCCCGGTGAGGCGCGCCCGAGGAGCGCCGTCATCAAGGGCGTCCAGCGCAACCCGCTGACCGGCCGCGCGCTCCACGTCGACTTCCTGGTGGTCGACCTCACCCACGAGATGGAGGTCGACGTGCCGCTCGCCTTCGAGGGAATCGCGCCGGCGGTCGAGGAGACCGGCGGTACGCTGATTCACAACCTCGGCAACGTCCGGGTCAAGGCGCTCCCTGGCGACATCCCGCACGAGATCAAGGTCGACGTCTCGACGCTCGTCGACCTCGATTCGGCCATCCACGTCCGTGACCTGGCGGCCGGCGCCAAGTTCCAGATCGTCGCCGACCCCGAGGAGCTGGTGGCGAAGGTGCTGCCGCCGCGACTGGTGGTCGAGGAGGAGCCCGAGCTGCCGGCCGAGGAGGCGGAGGCCGAGGAGGCCGCCGCGGCTGCCTCGACCGAGGAAACCGCCGAGGGGGGCGGTGCCGAGCCGGGGACCGACGCGGAGGCCGCCGAGGCGGCGCGCGAGGAGTAGCCCGCTACCCGCCCATCACCTGCTGCGCGTAGTCGCGCATCTCGGGCACGTTCGGAAGCAGGATGTAGCCCCGGTCGCCCGCGAAGCCCTCGAAGCTGATGAAGCGGGGCGGCTCGAGCACCTGGCGCGTCACGTCCGCGTCACGCGCGCGTCGCGCGATCTCCAGCAGAGTCGGCAGCTCATCGAGCGGCAGATCGGTCTCCAGGGACTCCAGGCCGTCGAGCAGGGCGCCCAGGTCGACATCGGCGTCCGGGTCGGCCAGCTCGAAGACCAGCTCCAGGAGCACCTGCTGCTGGCGGGCCGCGCGTCCGTAGTCGGTGTCGACCCGGGTCCGGACGTAGTCGAGCGCCGTCTCCGCGTCCAGGTCCTGGCGACCCGCCTCCAGGTCCAGGTCCAGCACTGGATCGGTGAGCGGCTCCTCGACCTCCACCGTCACCGCGTCGACCGCCGCCACCAGCCGCTCGAGGTCGTCCATGTCGAGCGCCACGTAGTGGTCGATCGGGACGGCGAACAGTGCCTCCATGGCACCGACCAGCGCCTCGGGCCCTCGCTCGACGTAGATGGCGTTCACCTTTCGGTCCCAGACCGTCCCGTCGGGGAGCGGGATGTCGACCGTGTCGCGCGGCAGGCTGATCAGCGCCACCTCCGACTGGTCGGCGGAGACCGAGGCAAGGATGATCGTGTCGGTGTTGGGGCCGAAGTCGGGCATCTGCCGGCGCGCCTCGTTCAGGTCGACCCCCATCACCAGCACGGTCAGGCGCTCGTTCAGCAGCTCCTGGTTCAGCTGCGGCGTGGGCGAGGGGCTGGGCGTACCGGTGGGGATCAGAGTCGAGGTCGGGCTCGGGGACGGCTCAGCGCCGCCGTCTCCCATCGACTCCAGCACCAGCCAGAAGACGAGGGCGCCGATGACGGCCAGCAACAGCACGCCCAGCAGCGGCCAGGGGGTGCCGTCCTGCCGGCGGCGGGTCGGCGGTCGGTCATTCATCGGCCAACCGCTCCTGCGTCCCGCGTGCCTGCCCGCGGGTTACCGGCGTCGCTGGCCCTACTGAGAGTCTCGGCCAGCGAGGCGCTTCCGCAGGGCCCGATCCGACAGCCACACCCTCCCGGCTCGCAGCTCCGAGTGCCCGCGCGCGAGCCGTCCCCTCCCATCCGGGGACCAGCGCGCCAGCAGGCCGCGCAGGTACCAGTCCTCGAGCCGATGCCACAACGTGGTCGTCCGCGGCTGGAGCTCGAATCCGAAGCGCCGCGCGAAGGCCGTCAGAATCGTGACTCCCAGGTAGGCAGCGGGCCGCCGTTCCGGCGGCTGCCCCTCCGCCCGTGCCGCGAGCGCATCGAGATCCTCGCTCGCCCGGGCCAGCGCCGCGGTCTGCCATTCGCGACGCCCAAGCTGGCGCAGGCGACGGTTGTCCAGGTGGATCACGCCGATCCGCGCTCCACGCTCGACCATGGTCCCGTCGGCGAGCGTCAGGGGCGGGCCGCGGTATCGGCGCAGCTCGAGGCCGAGCAGCGAGCCATCGGTGACCGGGCGGATGCGGCGGCGCCAGCGATCGAGTCGCTCGACCATGGCCAGCGCCGGGTCCAGCAGGCGGGGGGCGGCGCTCGGGGCGCTCATCGGCCGGTCAGCCGGCGCGCGACGAGGACGCTGCACGGCGCGTACAGGGCGACG
>CAYXZN010000184.1:0-4667 GCA_964469325.1 uncultured Steroidobacteraceae bacterium | reverse complement strand
TGGCGGTGCGGCCGCTGGGGAAGGTGAAGGTGGTGGTCTCCAGCCACTCGGGCGCCCCCTTCGGCACGCGCTTCTGGAAGAAGAACTCGCCGCGGACGCCGTCGACGAAGCGCTTCATGGTGCCGGGCCGCTCCCGGAGCTGGTTGACCGCCGCGTCGGTGACGGCCAGGTAGTAGCGGGCCAGATCGAGCTTGGTGATCCCGGGCCTCGGGAAGAAGACCTTGTCGGGGTTCGAGAGTCGCACCTCGCGGCCCGCCGCCTCGATCGTCGTGTAGCTCGCCTTCGCCACCGCGCACATCTTCACCATTGGGACCGCGGAACCGCCGCGGACTCATCGGGGGCCGCTGATTCAATGCCCGGGTGAGCGTGGGCGCTCGCCGCACTGCCTCGACGGTCCTCGCCGTCGTCGGAGCCTTCCTGGCGCTGGCCGGCGGGGTGGCACTGTACGCGCGGGTCGAGATCTTCAACCCCGACGCCTTCTCCGGCCACATCACTGGAACGCTGGAGGAGCAGGAGGTCCGCGACGCGCTCACCGAGCCGATCGTCGAGCAGGCGATCGACAGCGGGCCGGACCAGCTGATCAACGCGGAGCCGCTGCTGCGCTCGGCGGTCTCGGGCGCGCTGGAGAGCCAGCCCTTCGAGGACCTGGTCACCCGGGGGACGCGGACGGCGCACCGGGCGATCTTCGACCGCAGCGGCGAGCAGGTAGCGCTCACCCTGGAGGACGCCGACGCCGTGGTCACCGACGCGGTCGAGTCCGTCAACCCCGAGCTCGCCGGCCACATCCCCCAGGACGTGGGACACCGGCTGGTGACGATCACCGAGTCCGATCTCGCTCTGACCGCGGCGGACGTGGCCGAGGACGCCCGGCTGCTCGGACTGGTCTTGCCGCTGCTCGCCGTCCTCTGCCTGGCTGGATCGGTGGCGATCGCCCCTGATCGCAGAAGGGCGCTGCTGATCGCCTCCGGTGGAGTCGCCGTCGCCGCGGTCGTCGGCCTGGTCGCGATGCTGATCGGGCGGTCGCTGCTGCTCTCGAGCTTCGATGACGACACCGTCCACCTGGCGGTGGCCGCGGTCTGGGAGGCGCTGCTGGGGGGGTTGCGCACCTGGCTGCTGCTCGGTGGCGCGATCGCGCTGATCCTCGCCGCCGCGGCCGCCACCGCGCGCGAGCTCGATGCCGCGGCGCCCGCCCGTCGCCTCGCCGCGCTGGCCGCGCGCCGACCGGGTGGTCCGCTCGCCCGCCTGGCGCGGGCCGCGGTGATCGCCGCCCTCGCCCTGCTGCTGGTGCTGCGTCCCGAGCTGGCCTTGCACCTCGCCACCGTCGTGCTCGGCGCCTACGGGCTCTTCTACGCCGCCTGCGAGGCCCTCGCCCTGATCGCGCCGGCGCCGTCGGCGCGCCGTCGCCGCAAGCTGAAGCGCCCGCCGCTGCGGGTGGCGATCGGCGGCGCGGCGCTGGTCGGCGCCGTGGTCGTCGCCAGCCTGGCCCTGGCTCTCACCGGCGGTGACGACGACGAGGTCGAGCGCCCGGCCGGGCCGGTCTCCAACTGCAACGGGCACGCCGCGCTCTGCGACCGCACGCTCGACGACGTCTCCTTCCCCGCCTCCCACAACTCGATGTCATCCGGGAGGGCCGGGTTCTTCGCCCCCAACCACCGCTTCGACATCCGCCGCCAGCTCAACGACGGCATCCGCGCCTTCCTGATCGATACGCACTACGGCATCCGACGCCGGACAGGGCCCGTCCTCACCGATCTCAGCAAGACGTCTCGGAGCAAGGTGGTCGAGGGGGTGCGCCAGCAGCTCGGCCCGCAGGCCGCGGGGTCGTTCCTCCGGCTCCAGGGACGGTTCGCCACCAGGGGGGGCAACCCGGATTCGGTGCCCTACCTCTGCCACGTGGTCTGCGAGCTGGGCTCGCTGGACCTGGTGAAGACGCTGCGCGTCTTCAAGGGGTTCCTCGATTCCCGCCCCGACGAGTTCCTGATCCTCTTCATCGAGGACCAGGTCAGCCCGAAGGACACCGAGAGGGCCTTCGAGCGCAGCGGCATCCTCCGCTACGCCTATGCGCACGAGCGCGACCAGCCGTTCCCGACCCTGCGCGAGCTGATCGAGTCCGATCGCCGCCTGCTGGTGATGGCGGAGACGGATAACGGGCACGGCTCGGTCCCCTGGTACCACGCCGGCTTCGAGCTGACCCAGGAGACGCCGTTCACATTCAACTCGCCCGGGCAGCTCGGCAATGCCGGGTTCAGCTGCGCGCCCAACCGCGGCAAGGGCTCGAGCCCGCTGTTCCAGCTCAACCACTGGATCGAGGACCTGCCGCGCTCGCCGAAGACCGCGGCCACCGTCAACAAGTTCGGCTTCCTCGAGGGGCGGGCTCGGGAGTGCCAGCGCCGCCGCGGACTGTTGCCGAACATCCTCGCCGTCGACTTCCACGACCGCGGCGACGTGGTCGAGGTGGCGCGCGTGCTCAACGGCCTGCCCCGCGACGCCCGCCCGCAGTACCGCGTGACCGACTGAGCCCGCTGAGGCGTGTCAGGATCGTGCCGACTCCGAGGAGGAAACCATGGCGCCCGATGACCTGAGCACGCTCACCTACGAAGCCGACGGCCGCGTCGCCCGGATCACGCTGAACCGGCCCGAGCGCGGCAACGGCATCACCCTGGAGATGCCGCGCGAGCTGGCCGCCTGCGTGGAGCGGGCCAACCTCGACCCGGCCGTCCACGTGATCGCGCTGGCCGGCAACGGCTCGGGCTTCTGCGGCGGCTACGACCTGGTGGCCTCTGCCGAGGGCCGGATGGACCAGGACCTGGCGGGCGAGGGCGGCGGGGTCGGCGACGCGGCGGCCGCCACCGGCGCGCCCCTGCCCGAGGGCTCGCCGGTCGATCCCTTGGTCCAGGCGCGCAACCACGACCCCGACGCGACCTGGGACCCGGTGGTCGACTTCCAGATGATGAGTCGCAACGTGCGCGGCTTCATGAGCCTCTTCCACTCGGAGAAACCGGTGGTCTGCAAGGTGCACGGCTACTGCGTCGCCGGCGGCACCGACATGGCGCTCTGCTCGGACCTGCTCGTGGCGGAGGACCGCGCCAAGATCGGCTACCCACCGGCGCGGGTCTGGGGGGTGCCGACCACCGCCCTTTGGGCCTATCGGATCGGGCCGGCGCGCACGAAGCGGCTGCTGCTCACCGGCGACTCGATCGACGGGACCACCGCGGTCGAGTGGGGTCTGGCGAGCGAGGCCCACCCCGCCGGCGAGCTCGACGCCGCCTTCGAGGCGCTGCTCGAGCGGGTGGCCAACGTTCCCGTCAACCAGCTCGTCATGCACAAGCTGCTGGTCAACCAGGCCCTCTACGCGCAGGGGCTGGCGGCGACCCAGGCGCTCGGGACCTTCTTCGACGGGATCGCCCGCCACACGCCCGAGGGCTTCGCCTTCCAGCGCCGCGCCGCCGAGAGCGGTTTCAAGCAGGCCGTGCGCGAGCGCGACGAGCCCTTCGGCGACTACGGCCTGGACTGACGACAACGTCCCGCGTTCCCCCCTATATGGGGGGTACCCGGGACGTTCATCGCGTCGCCGCACCATGAACGTCCCGCTTGCCCCCCTACGCGGGGGTAGTCCGGGACGTTCATGTGTCAGCTGAAGTACTTCGCGGTGAGCTGCTGGATCGTGCCCATGGTCCGGACCGTGTTCGGCCCGAGGGCCCGGTCGATCCCCGCCATGCCCAGCGCCGACTTCTGGGTGCCCTTCGCCGGCAGCCAGTGGAGCTCGCTGCCCTCGAGGGCGAGCAGGTCGTGGTCGCTGGCCAGCGCCAGCACCGCGTCGGCGGCCTTGGCGCTCGGCTTGCGCGGCAGCAGCGCCACCTGGGGCTTGCCCTTCGCGGCGGCCACCGCCTCGGCGGGGAACGGCTCCCGCGCCGCGATCGCTCGCAGCTGTGTGGCGGTGCGCACGAAGGTCGGCACCTCGAAGCCGAGCTCCGCCCGCAGCGCCTTCTCGATCCGCTCGGTCAGCGCGGCCGCCCCGCCGGAGCCACCGAAGACGACGTTTCCGCTGTTGCGGAAGGTGGCGACCTCGTCGAGGCCGGCTCCCTCGAACGCTGTCCGCAACTGCTCGCCCGAGGCCTTGCGGGTGGGGCCGAGGTTGACCCCGCGCAGGAAGGCGGCGTGCGTCGGCGCCATCCTCACCGACGCTAGTCGATCAGGCGCTTGGTCATCCGAGCCACAGCCACCCGCCAGAGCACAGCGGCGAAGGCCGCCAGCGCCGCGAGCCTCAGCAGGTCCGCGGTCTCGAAGCCGAAGGCCGCGCCGCGAACCAGCTCGACCAGGTGATACAGCGGGTTGAAGTTGGCGGCGATCTGAAGGCCCTGGGGGAGCTGATCGATCGGGAAGAAGGTGCCGGCGACCAGGAAGAGCGGCGTGACGACGAGCGTGGTCACATAGTTGAACTGGTCGATCTTCGCGACGCTGGCGGCCATGGTGATCCCGAAGGCGGCGAAGCCGAGCGCGGTGAAGAAGCAGAAGATCGGCACCAGCAGCATCCCCCAGGCGGGATCGAGGCCGAAGCCGATCGCCACCAGCAGCGGGAAGCAGCCGTAGATGCTCACCCGGATCCCGATCCAGAGCATCTCCGCGGTGACCAGCTCCTCGACGTCGATGGGGGCGGCGAGGATCGC
>CAYXZN010000183.1:0-4681 GCA_964469325.1 uncultured Steroidobacteraceae bacterium | reverse complement strand
AGCGGCTGGTGAGCGGCTGTCCGGGTCGCTTCACCTGACGAACCTCGCCCTCCGTCGGCCCGATAACGTCAACCTGCCGACGCTGCGCGGGCTCCTGACAACTGACGACGGAGCGGCCGTCTGGCTGGAACTCGACGGGCTCGCCACTTTGCGCGCCTCCGACAACGCACGCGTGTTCGTCACGAGTTGCCGCTTCCGGGCAGGCGATCCGGCATACCGTTGGCTGGATACCGTCGTCGCCGTTGTTGAAGGCATACTCGACCGGGTCGCGGTCGGCGGTATCGCCAGAGCGGAGGTCTACGCCTGCGAACCGACACTGTCGATGCCGGAAGGAGATCACCCCTAGCTCCGGTCTGCGACCCATTCGAGTGCCAATCAGGCGGCAAGTACCGATTCTCGGACGACGTCGGTACGACTATCCGACAGCTGGTACCTGCGGGGTCAAGTCCTCTCGCCCCGACCAGTACGAACTCCGGTTTTTGGGACGACAAGATGGATGGGGCCCGTGCGGTCGCCGGGTACCTTTGCTCGCGGATCCGGGAAGCTGACGCACTCGCCCGGGCGCGGTGAAGTGATTAGACTCGCGGCCATGGCAGAGGAGATGCGCCCCGAATCGCCGTTCGGTCTCCAGGGTGCCCACGAGAACATCTGGCACATCGCCCGGGCGGAACGCTGGAGCGACGGCCAGTTCATCGGTCACCGCACCTTCTGCGGGCGCAACTACGCGGCATTGGTGGAGCGGCGCGACCTCGACGGTCTCGACCAGGTCTGTTCGGACTGCGAGGCACAGGTCTCGCAGAGCCACTGACTGCGGCACGCACAAAGATCGCCCCGGCGGGGAGCCGGGGCGATCATGTAGGCCGTCCTCGAGGCCGGCAGGTAGGCCGGACCGGCCGCGAGGACGCCACGAGCGGGATCTAGGCGGCGACAGGAACGCCGTGGAAGAGCGCCAGGTTGCCGACGTAGCCGGTGACCAGGCGAACGCGGTCGGAGATGTTCTCCTTGACCCAGGTGGCGGCAACGAGGGCCGAGTTCTGAGCCGCCTCGCGGGTCTCCCAGATGCTGATCGAGACGACCTTGTGGTCGCCCATGTCGGCCAGGCCGAAGTTCACGAAGCCCGCCTCCTTGGCGAACACTGGCAGGATGCCCTTCTCGGCGATCCCGGTCAGCTCGTCGAAGGTGCCCTTGGTCATGTCGTAGGTCGAGATCCTGGTGTACATCGGGTACTCCTCTGTCCTCATTTGCGGCCAAGTCGACACGAAGCGATACGCGATGGCTCTCCGTCGGTCGAGGGGCCAGAGGAATCTCTCGCAGCCTTGCAGCCGTTGGGTGCAGTGTAGCACAGGTCTCTGTGATATGTTCGTGCCGAATTTGTTACGTATACGTACAGGACGGTACGAATTGCCCAGGATCGAGTTCGAGGCCGACACCGAGGAGGAGCTCCTGGCGCTGGCCTGGCGTTGGGTAATGGGTCCCCAACAGCCCCGCTTTGGCGGCGGCAGCGCGCAGACGGCCGACCAGCAGGACCTGCGGCGACGCCAGCTCGGCCAGGTGCTCAACGCCATCCGCGGCACCGACAGCCGTCGCCTACTGCGCGAGGTGGCGGAACTGTCCACGCGCAACGCCGCGCTGGTGCTCGACGCCGACCTGACCCAGCGGTATGGCAAGCGCACCGGCACGGCCTTTGCGGGCATCGTGGCCGGCCCGAACAAGGTCATGCGACGCGTGGCGCGGCGCGATCTGATCAGCTGGGATCCGGATGCGCGCGGGTATCGCATGGACCCTGCAGATGCCGAGGTCGTTCTGGAGCGCTGGCCCGGATCCTAATGCAGCGCTCCATTCCTTGAGACCGGCTGCCCCTCGGGACGAAGAGCTCAGCGCACGCCCGCCAGCTCGCGCACGTCGCGTGGCACCTCGCCGAGGTCGTTCTCACGGTAGAAGCGCTCCGGATCGCGCTTCAGGTTCTCGACCATCACCGGCAGCGTCTTCCTGAGCCGATGCCGTGGCTCCCAGCCGAGGATGCGGCGAGCGCGCTGGATGTCCAGCGCGTAGTGGTCATCGGCGCGGTCGACCATCCAGGGCTTGATGAACGGGTCGTCCATTGGCGCGATGTCCTGCGCCCACGCCCCGGCCTTGGCGAGCAGCTTGGGGATCTCGACGGTCGTCCACTGCTCCTCGCCGTGGATCAGGCAGCCGAGCTCGTCCTGGAGGTCGCGGTAGCTCATCACCTCCGGCTCGCCGAGCACCAGGGCCAGCTCCGGCTCGAGCTCGCCACGGCGCTCAACCACCCGCTCCACGGCGTCCACCAGGTCCTCGAGGTGCAGGAACGCCTGGCCCCGCCGGGTGTCGCCAGGGTAGAGGCGGCTGGTGAGCCGCTGCTCGGCGATGCGCTGGATCTGGTTGGCCAGCGGTATCGAGTGGCACATCTCGTCGTACACGCCGCTGATCCGCAGCAGGACGGCGGGGATCGGGCCGCGCTGCGCGCGAATCAGTCTCTCGGTCTCGACCTTCGAGCGCGGATAGTCCCAGGTCGGGGCCAGCTCGTCGTTGGCGCTGATCGGGTCGCCCGGATCGGTGGGGGCGTGGACGAGCATGGTGCTGGAGAAGACGAACTGCTCCACCTCGAAGTCGCGCAGGCCACGCAGGAGCCGCTCCGTGCCGCGGACGGTCACCCGCTCGTACATGTCGGTCGGCCCGCCGGCGAAGTCGTAGTAGGCGGCCAGGTGGATGACCGAGCTGATCCGGTTCCCGTGGCGCTCCCGCACGGCTCGCAGGCCGCTCGCCACCGCCTCGTCGGACGTCACGTCGACCGCCTCGGCCTCCACATTCGGGAGCTCCTGGCGCTCGCCGCGACGGTTGAAGCCCACGATCGGGTACCGGCTCGCCAGGCGACGCACGATGCCGGCGCCGATGAAGCCGGTGTCGCCGGTGACGACGATCGGGGCTGGATGGCTGTTCATCGGTCGACCATCCGTCGCAAGGCTGATGCCATCGGCGCGGTCAGCGGTCGTAGCGCCACAGGATGGCGCGCCAGCCACCGCCGGTCTTCACGCTGACCTGCCCGCCGAGCAGCGAGAGGCCGGCCACCAGCGCGCCGGAGAGCACCGCGTTCACCGCCATCGGGCCGCCCTCACTCGGCAGGAACACGAGCAGCGCGGTGGCGGCGACCGCCCCGCCGAGCGGCACGTTCACCCAGCGCGCCCCACGCGTGGCCTGGAAGACGGCGACGGTACCGAAGCTGGCGATCAGGGGACCGAGGACGCGGTGGGCGGTGTCGCCCGCCCCGCCCTCGTAGCCGAGCACCGCGGGAGCCGCCATCAGCCAGACGCCGATGAGCGCGACGACGATCTGCGGCAGCACGATCAGCCTCCACTCACCGCGGCCGGCGCAGGCGCCTCCTCGCCCAGCAGCGCGCGCCATAGCGAGACGCCTCGCGTCTGCTGGCGACGCAGGTGCTGGAGCGAGGCGAGCACCTCGTCCATGGCCGGGCCGATCATGAGGACGCTGATGACCGCGGTCACCAGGCACAGGGTGCAGAACGTTCCGTAGACGACCGGCTGGAGGATGACGAGCAGGATGCTGATCCCGCCCAGGGGCCCGACCGCGATCCCGAACAGGATCACGATCCACGGCATCTTCCGCCAGCGCCGCACGCCGCCGATCGCGCCGGCCACGGCATCGGCGACGTAGCCCATGGCGCCCAGCGCGGCGTCCGGGATTGGCAGCACCCGGGAGATGGGGGACTCGAGGATCTTCCGTGAGCCGTCTCCGAAGAACGGCTCCCAGACGGTATCGACCAGGTCGAGCTGGAAGGCGGCCAGGTAGCCGGCGATCAGCGTACCGAGGATCGCCGCGGCGATGATCGGCAGACGATTCGCCCAGTTCGAGGGGTTGTAGTCCCAGCCCGGCGGGTTGGCGCGGTCGTCACTCACGGGGCGCCGTGCTTTGCAGGCCCCGCGCCACGGTGCCCCGGCGCCGTGGCCCGCCGAGCTCAGCCCGGCCGGGTGGCGAGGTGGGCGAAGGCGGTGGCCGCGGTGCGGGGCTGGGGAAACTCGGTCGGCAGCCCGTCGGCCTCCAGCTGGAAGAGCGGCATCGGCTCCGGCAGCCCGTGCAGCCGGTGGCTGCCGATGCTCCTCAGGACGCGCCCTTCCGCCTCGCGGCCTGCCAGCTCGTCCCGGGCTTCACCCGACAGCAGGATCTGGCCGCCGTGGGCCGCCGAGCAGACGCGCGCCGCCTCGTGGACGGCGAGGCCCATGTACCCCGTCTCGGTCAGTGCGGGTCGGCCGGTGTGGATGCCGATGCGGACCGCGACCCGCACGCGGTCGGGCCACTCGCGCCGGCGCAGCGCGCGCTGAATCGCGATGGCCGCGGCGACCGCCTGGTCGACCGCCCCGAAGGCGGCGAAGTATTCGTCGGCGTGCGCCTCCACCTCACGCCCCCCGGCCTGCACCGTCGCGTTGCGCAGGATCCGAGTCAGGGCGCGGAGCACCTCGCCGTAGCGCTCCCCGAGCTGCTGGAGCAGGACGGTGGAGCCCTCGATATCGGTCAGCAAGAACGTCACCCGGCCGGTGGGCAGGCTGGAGACGTCGACCCCCAGCGCGCGGATCTCCGCCTGCAGCCGCTCTCGTTCCGAGCGCAGCTGGCCGTCGATGAAGCCGATCGGCACAATGCCGTGCTTCTT
>CAYXZN010000182.1:0-4736 GCA_964469325.1 uncultured Steroidobacteraceae bacterium | reverse complement strand
CCTCCAGCTGCGCGAACAGCCCGGCGGCCTCGTCGAGATAGGGCACGGCGTCTCGTTCGCGGCCGAGACCGATCAACACCTCCCCGAGCATGCGGAGCGCCTGGGCCAGGCCCGGCCTGAAGCGGGCCCGGCGACCTGCGTCGACGGCCTCTTCGTAATACTGGAGGCTCTCCTCGAGCCGGCCCTGGCGGAGGTAGAAGTGGGCGATGGATGTGAGTGTGTACGACAGCTGGATGGGCAGGCGATGCCGTTCGATGTGCTGATGGGCGCGGCTGAGGTACTCGAGCGCGATGTCGGGCTCGCCCAGCTCACGGTACACGTTGCCGAGGTTGTGCAGGACATGGCCCAGGTGCAATCGCAAGCTGCCGGGCCCTCGATCGTCGTGGCCGCTGTGCTCCTCCACCACCCGCAGCGCTTCCTCGAGTGCACCCCGCGCCCTGGACAGCTCGCCGACGCTCTTGAGCACGGCGCCGAAGTTGGACAGGTCCCAGACCAGCGCTTCGGCGTCGCCGCGCTCCCGATCCATGGCGAGTGTCTCCTCGATCAGCTCGAGCGCCTCGCCGCTGCGGTCCGAGTGCCAGTACAGGAGCCCGAGGCTGCGCAGGGCGTTGCGGATGCCTACCGGGTGGTCCATTTCGCGCCGCAGACGGAGCGCCTCCAGCAGGACGCGCTCGGCCTCCTCGAACCGCCGGAGCAGGGTGTACAGGTCGCCCTGGCGGACGTAGACCTCGGCGAGGCCGGCCCGGTCGTCCGTGCCTTCCAGGAGCGCCACCAGCCGGTCGATGATCTGCTGCTGCCGGGCACGCAGCCCGAGCGTCTCGCATAGGCGTTCCTGGCGGAGCAGCACATCCACGAGGAGGGCGGACGCCGTGCCGGGGTCGTCGAGCGACGTGACCCATCGCTCGCAGCGCTCGAGCTGCTGCAGGGCGTCGGGAAACGCGCTGAGATTTTCGAGGCGCTCGGCGGCGCGGACGCCGTAGTGCACGGCCTTGGACCATACCGCCGCCTCGCTGAAGTGCTGGGCCAGGCGATCGTAATATTCGTCGAGCGGGCCTTCGTGGGACCGCTCGATCGACTCCGCCACGCGGCCGTGCAGCTCGACCCGCTGCCGCTCGAGCAGGCTGGCGTACGCGACTTCCTGGGTCAGGACGTGGTTGAACCGGTATGCCGCGTCCGGGACGACCCGGACCTGCTGGACGAGCCCTGCGTTCTTCAGTGCCTGGATCGCGTGGGGGAGGTGGCTGCGACCCTCCGTCGCCTCCTCCAGGAGCATGCGCTCGAACTCGCGCCCGATCACGGACGCCAGGCGCGCCACCTCCCGGGTCTCCCGGTCCAGCCGGTCGAAGCGGGCTCGGATCACGGCCTCGACCCGGTGCGGGATGTGAAGCATCTCGAGGCTTCCGACCATCACCACTCCGCCAGCCTGGACGCGCAGCGCGCCTTCCTCCACCAGGGCGCGCCCGATCTCCTCGATGAAGAACGGATTACCGGCCGTGCGTTCGTGGATCCGGTCGGCCAGCGGCTCGGGCAGGTCGGCGGCGTGCAGCACGGAGCGGAGCATGTCCGCGCTGGCAGACCGGTCCAGTGGTCCGAGCGCGAGCGCCGTGTGCTCCGGCGGATTGCCCCAGTCCGTGACTCCGGACCGGGCCGTGACGACGAGGAGGAGGCGGTGCCCGGGGGCCAGCTCTGCGACCTGCTCGAGCACGGCGTGAGAAGCGTCGTCGGCCCAGTGCCAGTCCTCCAGGAGGATGGCGATCGGCGACTGCCGGGTCAGCAGTGTGAGCAGGGCCGCGACCGCCTCCTCGATCATCCGACGCAGCGCCTCCCCGTTCAGGTGGGTCGGCAGCGGGTGCTGCGGGTGGGAAAGGGAGAGCAGGTGGAGGTACAGCGGGAGGAATGCCTCGAGCTCGTCGCCCAGAGCCAGGATCGCCTCGGCCACGGCATCGGCCCGCATCGCCGGCTGCCCCGTCCCGGCCCCGGCCCCGACGACGGTGCGCAGCACCTCTACGAAAGGCAGGTAGGCGACGGCGCCGCCATGGGACTGACACCGCCCTTCGAGCACCGTAACCTCTTCGGCCTCTGTGAGGATCTGGTGGAGCTCGTGCAGGAGCCGGCTCTTGCCCATCCCGGCATCGCCTACGACCGTGACCAGCCGACCGTTCCCCGCCCGAGCGGCGTCGACCGCACCGCGCAGCGCCGCCAGCTCGCGCTCGCGACCGACGTAGCGCGTCAGCCCCACCCGCTGGGCCGCCTCCATCGACGTCCGGAGACCGCTGAGGCGCAGCACCCGGTGCGGGATCAGGACGGCGCCGTCGTCGCCGAGGGACAGCGGTTCTCCGGGCTGGGTCTCGAAGAAGGGGCCTACCATGCGCTGGCACGCCGGCGTGATCCACAGCTCGTCGGGTCCGGATCGGCCGTGGAGTCGCGCGGCTGTGCGAGCGGGGCCGGCGACCAGCCGGAAGCGCGTGCCCTCCGTCGCGGGCCGGGCCACGACCTGCCCCGTGTCCACCCCGCTCTGCAACACGAGCGCGGCCCCCGCGCCCCGGCTCGTGACCGCCTCGATCCCGCGCACCCGTTCGTGCAGCTCGAGCGCGGCCCGCACGGCCCGGAAACAATGGTCCTCATGACTGGTCGGTACCCCGAACAGCAGCTCGAGACGGTCATCGTCGAACGCGTTGACGATCCCACCGAAGCGCGCGGCGACCTCCTCGGCGGCCGCCCGCACGCGGCCGATCACCGCCCGGATCTCGTCCGGCGTCAGCGTCTCGACCAACGCGGCGTACCCACCGACCGTGGAGACCACCACGGTCGCCTGACGCCGCTCGCCCTCGGGCGTCAGCTCCGTCGCCGTCGCCGCCGGAGCGCTGTCCGGTCCGCTCGCCACGGCGGGCGCGGCGACGATCGCGGTCTCGCCGAGCGTAGCCACCAGGGCACCGTGCATCTCCGCACCGCCGGAATATCGATCCCCGGAGGCCCCGGCGAGCGCGCGCCGGATCACGGCGCTCGCGCCGTCGGGCAGGTCGGCGCGCAGGGAGGAGAGGGGAGCGGGATCGGCGCGGCGGATCGCGGCGAGGATCAGCTCGTCGGTGCCGCCCGTGAACGGCCGTCGTCCTGCCAGCGCCTCATAGAGCACCACACCGAGCGACCAGACGTCCGAGCGCGCGTCGACCGGCTCGCCACGCGCCTGCTCGGGACTCATGTATGCCAGCGTGCCCGGCGTGACGTCCGGGCGGGTGGCGATCACGTCGGCCAGCTTGGCGATGCCGAAATCGAGGATCTTGACCACGCCGTCCGTCGTGACCATCAGGTTGGCCGGCTTGATGTCCCGGTGAACGATTCCCTTGGCGTGGGCGGCCGCGAGACCGCTGGCGGCCTGGGCGGCGAGGTCGAGGGCTTCGGACACGGGCAGCGGACCGCGGGACAGGCGCCGGTTCAGCGTCTCACCTTCGTAATGCGGCATCGCGAGGAACATCTGGCCATCGAGAGCCTCGCCGATCTCCAGGAGCGTGCAGATGTGGGGGTGGTCCAGCGCCGCGACCGCCCGCGCTTCCACCATGAACCGCTCCTTCGCCGCGAGGTCGTGGCTCAGGTGGGGCGGCAGGAACTTGAGCGCGACGATCCGCCCCAACCGGCTGTCGCGCGCGCGGTAGATCACCCCCATACCGCCGCCGCCGAGCTTCGCCAGGATCTCGTACTGGCCCACCCGGGTGCCCGGCCGCGGCTCGGCGTGGACCGCCTCCGTGAACAGCGGCTGCGCCCATTCGGCGGCTGGTCGATCGAGAAAGCCTGCCTGGCGGTGTGCCCGGAGGAGCGATTCGACGTCCTTCCGCAGCGCGGGGTCGGACCGCACCGCGCGCCGTACGTACTCGTCATGCTCGATCTCCGGCAGCTCGAGCGCGGCGGCGAGCAGCGCCTGCGCACGCTGCCAGTGCTCGGCGGACGTGGACGAGTCCGTGCGGCGCACGCCGCCAGGCGTGACATCGTAGGCCCACGCCAGCACGAGCGCGACCGGCAGACCCAGGAGGGCGAGGCCCAGGACGAGGCGGGGGGTCCAGTCAGGGAGGTTGGCCAGGGGGAACGTGGTGGTCGAGACCTCGATGGCTGCCCACGCGATCACCAGATACCCGGCCGCGACCCGCAGCACGCGTCGGCGGTGCAGGTCGGCGAGCCACTTCCGGACCCGCGCCCGGTCAGCCACGGCCGAGCTCCCGGTGGAGCCAGGCCCGGGCCACCGTCCAGTCCCGCTTCACGGTCGCGGGCGACACCCCGAGGCCCGCCGCCGTCTCGTCCACCGTCATGCCCGCGAAGTACCGGCATTCGACGACCTGGCACTGGCGCTCGTTCAGCGCCCCGAGCCGGCTCAGCGCCCGGTCCAGGGCCAGCAGCTGCTCGATGTCAGCGGCGGGCTTCACCGCGGTGTCATCGGACAACGACACGCGGCGCCACCCGCCCGACCGTTTCTTGGTGTTCCGCGCCTCGGCGTAGTTCATCAGGATCCGCCGCATCGCACGGGCGGCGACCGCGAAGAAATGGGCACGGCTCTGCCACTCGATGGAATCCGCCCCCGCGAGGCGGAGGTACGCCTCATGGACCAGCGCGGTCGTGTCCAGCGTATGGTCGGCCCGCTCCGCGCGCATGTAGTTGTGCGCGACGCGGTGCAGCTCCTCGTAGACGAGCGGGAAGACGCGGTCCATCGCGTTGCGACCGTCCTCGGTCAACCCCGCCAACAGCCGCGT
>CAYXZN010000181.1:0-4760 GCA_964469325.1 uncultured Steroidobacteraceae bacterium | reverse complement strand
GGAAGCGCTGGCGCCGGTCCGGCTCGCGCCGGAGGCGCTGCAGCAGGGTGCGCCGGCCGCGCTCGAACTCCTTGACCAGGCCGACGGCTGAGATGGCGGGCGTGGCCGAGGCGGCGGCTGCAGTGGACACGACGGTCACTCCAGAGTGATCAGGACGCCGTCGCCGTCGGGGTCCTCCACGTCCAGGATCGGCCCGGTCACGCCGGCGGCGATCGCCGCGCGGATCCGCTCCCCCTGGTCTGCACCCATCCCCGGCACGGCGCCCAGCGCCATCTCCGCGAAGGCGAGCGGGACGCGAAGGTTGACGACCGTACGGCCGGCGTCGCGCACCCGCACCCGAAGGTGGCGGGGCGAGGACGTTGCCGCGCCCCCGCCGCGAGCTGGGGCGGCCGGGCCCGGCTCGCGGTGGCCCTGAGCAGCCCGCGTGAGAGCCTCGACGAGGGGCGCCGCCTCCTCGGCGGAGAGCCGTCCCTCGGCCACCAGGCGCAGGACCATCTCCAGCTCGTCGCTCATCGTTCGGCCTCCAGGCGGCGCGCCGCCTCGTCGACGTCGATCTCCCCGCGCTCCAGCGCGCGCAGCACGGCGAGGGACTCGTCCCCGGCCGGCTCGGGTCCGGTGGCCACGGCGCGGTGCGGGCGGTGGACCGCCAGGTCGCCCGACAGGGAGCTGAAGACGAGCAGGGGCCCACCTTCGCCGACCACCACCCGACGGCGGTCGAGCCGCCCCTCGATGCGGTGGTCGAGGTCGCTGCTGATGTCGGTGCTGATGCCGCGGACCTCGATGGCCGCGTCGCCGAGCAGTCCGAGCGACAGGTCTCCGCTCACCGTCTCGCAGCGGTGCTCCCCGCCGGCCGCGAGGGCCCCCTCCAGCTCGACGTCGCCGCTCACCGTCGAGATCCGGAGGGAGCGGAACCGCGGGGCGCTGGCGGACAGGTCGCCGGACACGCTGTTGACCCGCAGCTCCGGCTCGCCGGCCGCGCGTATGGTGAGGTCGCCGGAGACGCTGTCGATACGGATCGGGCCGGCCGACTCGTCCAGGTACAGGTCGCCGGAGATGGTGGTGTAGCGCTGGGCGCCCGCGAGTCCAACGGCGCGGAGGTCGGCGCTCACCCCCTCGAAGCGCAGCTCGGCAGCCGGCGGCAGCTCGATCCGCAGGTCGAGCTCGACCGAGGGGCGCGCGCCGATCAACCGGCCGACCCGCCCCGCCAGCCGCGATCCGGTCTCGCGCTGCTCGACCTCCAGCCACCCGCTGCCGCGCCCCTCGCGGAGCCCCGAGGCCTCCAGCACGCGGTCGGCATGATCCTCGTTGGGTGCGCCGATCCGGAACGTCGCCTCCACCAGCGCCTCGTCGCTCGCCGTCGCCAGCAGCGTGACGGCGGCGTCGACGACCTTCAGCGCCAGCCGTCCGCCGCGGCCGATGCGGTGGCGGATCTCACGCGTGCGGACGTAGGTGGGCACAGCCGCCTTACTCGCCCAGCGCGCGGAGCGCGCTGGCAGCCTCCTCGGCGCTGATCTCGCGGCGTGCCAGGCGCTCGAGGACGGCGCGTCGCTCGGCACTTCGGTCGCCATCGGCGTCGGGTGCCTCTTCAGGCTCGGTCTCGCTGCCGCCGGGGGCGGGCTCGGCCTCATCGGGCTCGGCCAGGCCGAGCGCTCGCACCAGCGCGTCGAGGCGCCCGCGGATGGTGGGGTAGCTGATGCCCAGCTCGCGCTCCATCTCTCGAAGGTTGCCGCGCGCCCGCAGGAAGCTTTCGAGCAGGGTCAGCTGTTCGGGCGCGAGGCGCCCGAAGCGCCCGACCCCGAACTCGCCCTCGATCGCCGTCCCGCAGGTCCGGCAGTGCAGGCGGGTGATGGAAAGCTCGCCGGCGCAGACGGGGCAGGTGGCGATGACGTCGCGAGCCATCGACTCACCGCCCGCTGCGTGCTGCTGGCTGGGGCCGGCGCAGCCGGAAGATGCGCGCCGCAGCCAGGTGCTGGTTCCGGGTGGTCGCCTCACGGAGGCGGTCCTCTGCCAGCATGCGTGCGTAGTGAAGCTGGTAGTCGAGCATCTTGAGGTTTCCTTTGAACTTTGCGCAGGTCCACCTCACAAAGTTGGAGGCTTGGGTCATTCTAGATATCCCACATCCATAATGTCAAGTCCAACCTTCGAGTTTCTGAACCTAGCCTCAACAACGCTCGGACGCTCGCGCCCAGTGCAGAGTGGAGGGGCGGCGCTCCGGCCGGGTGCGGTAGCATCCGGCGCGACCGATGGAGCTGCTGCCCTACGCACCCGAGCGCGACGTCTACCGGCTGCTGCAGGTCGACCCACGCGCGAGCCAGGACGAGGTCCTGGCGGCCTGCCGGCGGCTGGCCAAGGCGTTCCACCCCGACCGCAACGGCTCGACGCGCGCCCACCTCGAGATGCAGGTGGTGAATGCGGTGCGCGGGCTGCTCGCCGACCCGGGCACGCGCGCCGAGTACGACCGCCAGCGTTGGGTGTGGCACGCCTCGTCTCGGGTCCCGCGCCGCCCGATCTCGCTGGCCGGGGGCGCGGGGGCGTCGGTGGCCGCGGCTCCCGCAACCGGCGCGCCGCCACTCCTGGCGACGACCGTCCGCTACGGCCGAGCCACGCTGGCGGGGCTGCGCGCCGCCATAGGCACGCTGGTTCCCGAGCGCTGCGTCGCGTGCCGCGCGGCTGCCGGACGCCACGACCGGAGCTGCGGGGTGTGCGGCGCAACCCTGTCGCCGCCCGTCATCCGCTGAGCCGCGGAAGGATCAGGCCCGGCTCCGGGAGGACGCCTCTCGCTCGCCGGCCTGCCCGTCGGGCGACGCCCCGTCTCCGCTCCCACCCTGCGGCGCGGCGCCATCACCGCTCGCGGTGTCCGACGCCGGAGCCGGCGACGCCGCCTCGCCCACCGGGCCGCGCACCGGGCTGTAGCCGGTTCCGTCGGGGTCCGGCTCCGCGTACTGCGGATTCGGCTTGTCGGGGTCGATCCCCAGCTCGCCCATGGCGCGGGTCAGCTCCTCGGGGGTGGCCTGGCCCATCCGGCACAGCCCGTACAGCGCGGCGTAGGCGATCTGCTCAGGGCTCACCTCGAAGAAGGTGCGCAGCGCCTCGCGGGTGTCGCTGCGCCCGAAGCCGTCGGTGCCGAGGGTGATGTACGGCCGATCCACCCACTCGCCGATCATGTCCGGCACCTGCTTCATGTAGTCCGTGGCGGCGACGATCGGCCCCTCCGCCGGGTCGAGGCACTGGCGGACGTAAGGCGTGCGGGGCTCTGCATCGGGGTGCAGGCGGTTCCACCGCTCGACGTCCAGCGCCTCCACCCGCAGCTGCTGGAAGCTGGTCGCGCTCCACACGTCGGCGGCCACGTCGAACTTCTCGGCCAGGAGCTCCTGCGCCTTGAGCGCCTGGAGCAGGATCGGCCCCGAGCCCAGCAGCTGGACGCGGCGCTCTCCGCGCTCGGCGGGCCTGAAGCGGTACAGGCCGCGGATCACGCCGTCGGCCGCGCCCTCCGGCATCGGCGGCTGGGGCCAGTTCTCGTTGTAGATGGTCAGGTAGTAAAAGACGTCCTGCGGCTTCTCGCCGTACATGCGGACGATCCCGTCGCGGACGATGGTGGCCAGCTCGTAGGCGAAGGCGGGGTCGTAGGCGAGGATGTTGGGCACGGTGCTGGCCAGCACCTGGCTGTGCCCGTCGTCGTGCTGGAGCCCCTCCCCGGTGAGGGTGGTGCGGCCGGCGGTGGCGCCCATCATGAAGCCCCGTCCCCGGGCGTCGCCGAACGCCCAGGCGAGGTCGCCGGTGCGCTGGAAGCCGAACATCGAGTAGAACGTGTAGAACGGCACCATCGGCTCGCCGGTGACCGCGTAGCTGGTCCCGGCGGCGGTGAAGCTGGCTATGGCGCCCGCCTCGGTGATCCCCTCCTCGAGCAGCTGCCCGTCGGTCTTCTCCACGTAGCTGAGGAGCAGCTCGCGGTCGACCGGGGTATAGCGCTGTCCGAGCGGGGAGTAGATCCCCACCTCCTTGAAGAGCGGGTCCATCCCGAAGGTGCGCGCCTCGTCGGGGATGATCGGTACGATGCGGCGCCCGATCTGCGGGTCGCGGACCAGGTTCCGCATCAGGCGGCTGAAGGCCATGGTGGTGGAGGCGGGTCGGTCCGACCCGGCCAGGAACTCCCGGAACGCCTCGTCGCGGGGCGCCGGCAGCGGCATGTGGCGCACGCTGCGCTTGGGCAGGAACCCCTCCAGCTGCTGGCGCCGCTCGAGCATGTAGCGGATCTCCGGCGCGTCCATGCCGGGGTGGTAGTAGGGCGCGTCCTTCAGCTCCTCGTCGGGGATCGGCAGCTCCAGGCGGTCGCGGAAGATCTTCAGCTCGTCGATGGTCAGCTTCTTGGCCTGGTGGGTGACGTTGCGGGCCTCGATCCCCGGGCCCAGCGTCCAGCCCTTGACCGTCTTGGCCAGGATCACGGTGGGCGCGCCCGTGTGTTGGGTGGCGGCCGCGTAGGCGGCGTACAGCTTCCGGTAGTCGTGGCCGCCGCGACGGAGCTTGGCCAGCTCGTCGTCGGAGAGGTGCGCGGCCAGCTCCTTGAGCCTCGGGTCGGGACCGAAGAAGTGCTCCCGGATGTAGGCGCCGTCGGCGACCGCCAGGCGCTGGTAGTCGCCGTCGAGCGTCTCGTTCATCTTGTTCAGCAGCGCGCCGTCGTGGTCGCGGGCCAGCAGGTCGTCCCACTCGCGGGCCCAGATCACCTTGATCACGTGCCAGCCGGCGCCGCGGAAGACGGCCTC
>CAYXZN010000180.1:0-4786 GCA_964469325.1 uncultured Steroidobacteraceae bacterium | reverse complement strand
CCGGCCAGGATGATGGAGCCGGCGGTGGGGGCCTCGACGTGCGCATCGGGGAGCCAGGTGTGGAAGGGCCACATCGGCACCTTGATGGCGAAGGCCAGGAAGAAGGCGCCGAAGGCGAGCGCCTGGAGCAGCTCGGGGAAGCCTGCCGCGGCGCTGAAGTCGCGCAGCACGGTGTAGCTGAAGGTGAACTCGTTGCCGGCCGCGGCGTGAGTGATGGCCACGGCCAGGATGGCGACGAGCATCAGCAGCGAGCCGACCAGGGTGTAGATGACGAACTTGACGGTGGCGTAGATGCGCCGCGGCCCGCCCCAGATCCCGATCACCAGGTACATCGGGATCAGGCTGACCTCCCAGAAGACGTAGAAGAGGAACAGGTCGAGCGCGACGAAGACGCCGAGCATGCCGACCATCAGCAGCAGCATGCTGGCGTAGTACTCCTTGACCCGGATGCGGATCGGGTCCCAGCTGTAGTAGATCGAGACGACCGACAGGATGGTGGTCAGGATCACCAGCACCATCGACAGGCCGTCGATGCCGACCGTGTAGCGCATCCCGAAGGCGGGGATCCAGGGCAGGTCCTCGGTGAGCTGGAACTCCGCGCCGGCCGGGTCGTAGGCGAGCAGCAGCAGGCTGAAGCCCAGGCTGAGCAGGGCGGCGCCCAGCGCCACCCATCGGATCAGCGCGTGGTTGCGGCCCGGCACGAACAGGAGCGCCAGCACGCCCAGCAGCGGGGTGAAGACGACCAGCGAGACGACCGGCAGCGACTCGGTCACCGGCGCACCCCGATCACCGCGCCACCGCCAGGTAGGCGACCAGGACCAGCACCAGGCCAGCGGCGATCCCCAGCCCGTAGTTCTCGACCCGCCCGGTCTGGACGCGGCGCAGCCCGCCGCCGACGCGCTGGGTGAGCCAGGCGGTGCCGTTGACCGCGCCGTCGACCACCTTCGCGTCGAACCACCACAGGGCGTTCGCCACCAGCACGCCGCCGCGCGACCAGACCAGCTGGTAGAGGTCGTCGACGTAGTACTTGTTCACGCTGGCGGCGTACATCCCCGGGCCGAGGCCGAGCGGGATCCGCTGCACGAACCGTCGCGGGGCGTCGGGGTCGCGCACGTACCAGCGGTAGGCCAGCCCGATCCCCGCCAGACCGGCCGCCGCACCCACCACCAGCAGCAGCCCGCCGATCCCGAACAGCTCGAAGTGGTGCGCCTCGCCCGCCGCGTGCGCCTGGTACAGGATCGATCCGGGCAGCACGCCGGCATCGGCCTCCTCGGCGGCGTGGAAGACCTCCTCCAGCCAGGAGTGGACGAGCCCGCCCTCGGGCGGGATGCCGAGCAGCAGGCCGACCGCCACCGTCGGCACGGCCAGGATGGCGAGCGGGGCGACCATGGTGGCGGCCGACTCGTGGACGTGGTGCCAGACCTCCGCCGGTCCGCGCCAGCTGCCCCAGAAGGTGAGGAAGATCATGCGGAAGGTGTAGAAGGCGGTCATCACCGCGACCACCACGCCGATCACGTAGAACAGGTAGTAGCCGCGGTTGAAGGCCTCGGCCAGGATCTCGTCCTTGCTGAAGAAGCCGGCCAGGGGCGGGATGCCGGCCAGCGCCAGCGACCCGATCACCATGGTCCAGTAGGTCCAGCGCATCTTCTCGCGCAGTCCGCCCATGAAGCGGATGTCCTGCTCGCCTCCCGCGCCGTGGATGACCGACCCGGAGCCCATGAAGAGCAGCCCCTTGAAGAAGCCGTGGCTGACGAGGTGGAAGATGGCCGCCACCCAGGCGCCGATGCCCAGCGCGAAGAACATGTACGCCAGCTGGCTGACCGTCGAGTAGGCGAGCACCTTCTTGATGTCGTTCTGGGTCAGGGCGATGGCGGCGGCGAAGATGGCGGTGAAGACGCCGATGCCGGCCACCACCCACATCGCCGCCGGGCTCTCCGCGAAGATCGGGTTGGCGCGGGCGACCATGTAAACCCCCGCGTTGACCATGGTGGCGGCGTGGATCAGGGCGCTGACCGGAGTGGGGCCCTCCATCGCGTCGGGCAGCCAGACGTGGAGCGGGAACTGGGCGGACTTGCCGACCGCGCCGGCGAACAGCAGGAGCGCGATCAGCGTGACCTGCCAGCCCTCGAGCCCGCCGATCCCCTCGAACACGCCCTCGAAGGTCAGCGTGCCGAGCAGGGTCCAGATGGCGATGACCCCCAGGCCGAACCCGAAGTCGCCGACCCGGTTGACCACGAACGCCTTCTTGGCCGCGCCCGCCGCCGATGGCTTCTTGTACCAGAAGCCGATGAGCAGGTAGCTGCACAGGCCGACCAGCTCCCAGCCGACGTAGAGGAGCAGGAAGTTGTCGGCGAAGATCAGCAGCAGCATGCTGAACATGAACAGGTTCAGGTAGGCGAAGAAGCGCCACACCCCCCGGTCGCCGTCCATGTAGCCGATGGAGTAGACGTGGACCAGCAGGCCGACGGTGCTGACCACCAGCAGCACCATCGCGGTCAGCGAATCGACCAGGAAGCTGATCTCCACGTTGAAGTCGCCGACGACGATCCACTCGTAGACGCTGACGTGGTACTCGTTGCCGCCGACGATCACCTGCCAGAAGACGACCATCGACAGCACCCAGCCGATCGCGACCAGCGCGGTGGGGACGATCCAGCTGCGGTAGGTCGGCCGTTCCGCCCCCGGCGTCACGTGGCCCGCCTGGCCGAGACCGTCGTTCAGCTCCGCCGGGATGACGCCCGCGGCGCCCTCGGCGTTGGCCAGGTCGTCGGCGTGCCCGGCGTGTGGGCTGGTCGCCGCCTGCTCCTCCTCGGTCGGGATGGGGTGGAACGAGCCGTCGTCCGCGTCGTGGTGCTCCGCCGCGTGGTGGCCCTCCGAGGTCGTCTCGCCCCCGTGGTGCCCGTGCAGCGGGATCCGGTCGAGGCGCGGCCCGGCCAGCACGGCGAACGCGAAGCCGGCCAGCGGCAGGGCGGGGATCAGCGCGACGATCAGCTCCATCACGTGGCGGCTACTCCCTCAGGTCGGAGTACTCGTCGACGTGCGGCGTCTGGCGGGTGCGGATGATGGCGATCACCAGCGCCAGCCCCACCGTCGCCTCCGCCGCCGCCACGGCCATGATCATCAGCGCGAACGCGGCGCCGGTCGTCTCCTCGGGTCGGAACTGGTTGAAGGCGACCAGCGACAGGTTGACCGCGTTCAGCATCAGCTCGATGCAGATCAGCATCAGGATCGCGTTGCGGCGCGCCAGGAAGCCGAACGCGCCCAGCCCGAACAGGAGCGTCGACACGATCAGGTACGCCTCCAGGCTGGGCATCCGTCAGGAGATCCGCTCGTCTTCTTCGGGCCGGCGGGCAAGGAAGATGGCGCCGATGATGGCGGCCAGCAGCAGCAGCCCGATCACCTCGAACGGGAGCGCCATCTCG
Source organism: uncultured Steroidobacteraceae bacterium (assembly GCA_964469325.1). Lineage (GTDB taxonomy): Bacteria > Chloroflexota > Limnocylindria > QHBO01 > QHBO01 > CAYXZN01. Next base: position 1,364 of record CAYXZN010000180.1, on the reverse strand, counting down.
GAGAAGAGCTGCCGCGCCATCCGGTCGAGGTTCAGCACCGCCACCTCGCCCAGCCCGCCCCAATCGGTCTGGACCACCGCCCAGCCGGTGAGCCCCACGGTCGCGACTGAGACCACCGCGGCCAGCCAGACCTGCCGGTGGAAGGGAGCCGGCAGGTTCGCGTCGCCGGCCTGGGTGAGCATGATCGCGAACAGGATCAGGACGCTGATGGCGCCGAGGTAGATGAGCACCTGGGCCGCGGCGATGATCGGCGCCCCGAGCAGCGCATACAGCCCCGCCAGGGAGCCGAAGCAGACCATCATGGCGACGGCGGAGTGGATGACGTTGCGGAGGGTGACCACGGCCAACCCGCCCCCGACCACGCCGAAGGCGAGCAGCGCGAACACGAATCCGGCGACTTCCAGGGCACTACTCCCGTGCAGCGAACCGACGCCCCGCTGCGGAGCGGTCCGATTCTAGCGTACCAAGCAGCCGCTCCCAGCACGGGCCAGAATCCAGTCCGTGACGATCAGCCGCCACCTCGCCACCCTGCTCCTGGCCGTCTACCTGGCCCTCTTGCTGCCCCTGACGTTCTTCGCCCTGCCGGTCTCCCCGCCCCCGCCGAACCTGGTCCCGTTCGCCACCATCGCCTGGTACCTGACCGAGAACAGCCCCGGGTTCGCTTTCCTCCAGGTGGCCGGCAACCTCCTGCTGCTGGCGCCGATCGGCCTGCTGGCCCCGACCGCCCTGCCCTGGCTGCGCCGATGGTGGCGGCTCGCCCTCCTCGTCGCCGCACTGTCCGCGGGGATCGAGCTCGCGCAGCTGGTGATCCCCGGCCGCCACGCCGACGTGGACGACGTGATCCTCAACGTCACCGGCGCCCTGCTCGCCTACGCCGCTCGCCCGTTCATCCTGGCCCGCGCCTGAGGGTGGCTGCGCTGGCCGCCGGCGGGCTGTTGTCAGATGTTCGGCTGGTGCACCTTATGCCCGCCTGCACCGGCTCCCCATCGTCATCTGTTCCACGACGCGCACAGGTGGCGACCCACAAGCCGGTTCCGCAAGCCTAAGGTTCATGGGGTGCACATGTGGCGACACGGGTCGCCCGCACAGGGGGCCTTGAGAGGCTCGAGCACTCGAACCGGGTGCGTGCGACTCGTCGGAGAGCCACCACCGGGACGTTGTTGGAGGGCGGTCGGGCCGTGCCCCGCGGCCCGTAGCGTCAGCCGGCCGCGGGGTCGGGCCCGGCCGACCATCCCGTAACCCCGGGAAGCTCTACCGGGTCGGCCGCTCCCGATCGGACATCTCGAGGATGTCGAGCATCGGCAGGTCTCGCTGGTACTCGCTGAACTCGAACTCCGGGCCGCAGCGAAGCGCGTCGTACGGGC
>CAYXZN010000179.1:0-4855 GCA_964469325.1 uncultured Steroidobacteraceae bacterium | reverse complement strand
GGCCAGCTGCCGCTCCGGGGCGCCCTGCCCCCGCTATCTGTCGACCAGTGACGCGCCCGCCGTCCTCGAACCCGACGTCCGGGTCTCCCACCAGGGTCCGCGTCGGCGTGGAAACCACGACCTGTGCCGGCCCGGCGATGTCGAGCAGGCGGCTCGCGAAATGCACCGCCACAGCGCGAACGTCCCCACCCACCAGCTCCACCTCCCCGGTGTGGATGGCCGCCCGCAGTCGGAGCCCGTCGGCTTCCGCCACCCTGATCGCGGCGTCGGCCCAGCGGATGGCTCGCGCCGGGCTGTCGAACAGCGCCAGAATGCCATCGCCGGTCGTCTTCACCTCGCTGCCTCCGAAGCGATCGAGCGCGAGGCGAAGTGCGTCGAAGTGGTCGCTGAGCAGGTGGCGCCAGCGCGAGTCGCCGAGACTGGCTGCGTGTGGCGTCGAGTCGACGATGTCGGTGAAGACGATGGTGGTGAGCATGCGATCGCCCGCCCCGCGCGGGCGAGCCCAGCCGCGTGCTCCCACGATGTCGATCCAGACCGCCGGCTCATCGCCGACCACCCACGCATCGTGTCCCGGCGGGATGTCGACGACGTCGTCCGCCTCGACATCGAGCTCGGTCCGGTCGTCCATGACGATGTGGACGCGGCCGCTCAGGATGACCCCGACATGATGAAACTGGCAGCTCGCCGTCCCGACCACGGGCCGGATGTGCTCGGACCATCGCCAGCCGGGCTCGTGGACACTCCGGCCGATCGCCACCTGCCCGATCTCGACCACCCGCGACTCTCCGTGATCGAACGGGGTCAGCTCGTCGGGTTCTGCGAGGCTCTTCTTCTCCGGCCGTCGCGACATGGAGGGAGAGTAGCTCGATGCGGCGGTCACGTCGCGGTGGGTGGCCCACAACCCGTCGGGGTCGGATCGCCGGACTGTCAGGCTGGCAGCACCGTCCCCGCCGTGAGGACCGCCACCTCGGTCGGGCCGCTCTTCCCCTTCAGCTCGAGGGACCGGCGCTCGAGGTCGTCCGGCAGCCCAGCGGCCCGGGCGGTTGCCGCGGTCACCAGGATCTCACCTTCGGCCGCCGCGGCGGACAGGCGCGCGGTGACGTTCACGGTGTCGCCCATGGCGGTCAGCTCGCGGTCCGGTCCCTCGCCGATCGATCCCACGTACGCGGCTCCGGTGTTGACGCCCACCCCGACCGGGATGGCAGGGACATCGGCGTCGTCCCTGGCGGTCGCCACGAGCAGCGCCCGGGCGGCAGCGATCGCCCGTGCGACGTGCCGCTCCCCGGCCATGGCGGGAACGAAGATGCCGATGATCTCGTCGCCCACGAACTTGTCCACGAACGCGTCGTGGTTGACCAGGACGCTGAAGCCGACGTCGTAGAAGCGGCCCATCAGGCGGTTGAACTCCTTCGGCCGCATCCGCTCGGCAAGGGCGGTGGAGCCGCGGACATCGGCGAACAGGAGCGAGCACTCGATCTCCGCCCCGCCGTGGTTGTCGCGGATGAAGCGGAAGCAGCCGGCGCAGTACTTGGGGTTCTTCGCCCAGCGGGCGTGGCCGAGCAGCGGCATGAACAGGCCGCCCGGACCGGCGAAGGGGGCCGCGCACAGCTTGCAGCGCGGGGAGCTGGGGATGCGGCTGTGGACGCGGCGGATCCTGCGCCACGGAGACGGGTCGGCGAGCAGCCGCCGCCACTTCTCGTCTGTGGCGGTCGCTCCCTCCGGCTCGGCCGGGGTCGGCGGGCCCTGGATCATTGCCCGAGCCTACGCCTCGTGAGCACGAAACGGAAGCCAGCATCTCCGAGGATCAGACCTCCGGCTGGCCGAGACTCCGCGGATGACGCCCGAGGACTGACAGGGAAGTCGCGTTAGGGAGGCGTGTTCCCGGGGTCGCACATAATCGTCGGAGCGTATGTCTTCGTCAGACCAGCCGGCGCCGCTGCCCCTGTCGGGCCCGGGTCGGACGATCGCCGCGACTGTTGCAGCTTCCACGCTGGCCGCGCTGCCCTCTCTCCTGCTAGGCGGCCTCGCAGTCCTCGTCAGTGCTGAGCTCAACTTCGGCGCCTTCGAGCTGGGGGTCGCTATTGCCATCTTCTTCGCCGTCTCTGGCCTGCTGTCTGTGCCGGCAGCGCTGCTGTCCGAGGGCATTGGTCCGCGGCGCGCGCTCTTCATCGGAGGCTTCATCACGGCGATCGCCCTCGTCGGGACGGGAGCATTCACCGGATCGTGGCCGGCCCTCCTGCCGTGGATGGCCGTGGGCGGGCTCGGCAACACCCTGACCCAGATCTCCTCGAACCACCTGCTCGCCCAGCAGGTGCGTTCGGGTCGGCAGGGCCTTGCGTTCGGCATCAAGCAGTCAGCGATCCCGATAGCGGGCATGCTCGCCGGCTTGGGGCTCCCGGTCTTTGGCCTGACCCTTGGCTGGAGGGCGACCTACCTCATTGCGGCCGTCGGGCTGATCCCAGTGTTGGCGCTGCTCCGCGGCCTGCGGCAGAACGTCGCGCACCGAGGACGTGTGCCTCGCGCCGGAGACGCACCGATCGCCGCACTGGCTCTGCTCTCGACCGGGGCCGGACTCGGAGCCGCGGCTGGCAGCGCGCTCACCGCCTTCACCGTCATCGCAGCTGTTCAATCAGGATTCGCCGCGTCAGCTGCCGGCCTGCTCCTCACTGCCGGCAGCGTCGTCGGCGTCTCCGCTCGCGTACTTAGCGGCAGTGTGGCCGACCGCATGGGCCGTGGGTCTCTCCTCCTCGCCAGTGGTCTCGTCGGCGGTGGCGTGCTTGGCTATGTCGGCCTGGCAATCGGAGGCCCGAGTTGGCTGGTCGTCGCTGCCACCTTGGTGGCCTTCGGCGGCGGCTGGGGATGGCCCGGGCTGGTACTGCTCGCCACAGCTCGTACTAACCCACGTTCGCCCGCGACCGCCATGGCGGTGACGCGCCTCGGCCCGTCTTTCGGCAATATCATCGGCCCTCTCGTCTTCGGAGCTGTGGCCGGCGGGATCGGCTACTCGTCAGCTTGGCTAACCGCAGCCGTCGCCGCCCTCATCTCGTCGGCGTTGATGCTGGCAGCGCGCCCGCTCCTCTCGCCATACCGGCAGACAGCCCAGCGCGGGGAAACCTGAGGTGACCAGTCGAGCCTCTCTGTCGGCGCTCCTTCCAGACGCATGATCGCTGGTCGGGGGCGTACAACCTCGTGTGGGCGAGTATCGCAGAAGATACAGAGCGGACGCTCCCGCTCCTGTCGCTCGTGCTCCAAGCACTCGGGATGCGCCGGTCCGGGGATGGCCGCCCCTTCGGCCACGCGCTGCTCCGGTGGCGGGGGCGGCCCGGCAGTAGATGGGACTGCGGCGCCGGCGGCCGCCATAGGATCGGGCTCTATCGGCTGGCGCAGATGCGGCAGACGTGCATCATGCCGAGCATGGTAGAACCGCCGCCAGCTCCGGAGAGAGTGGCGGGGTGCGGGCACCCAACCCACCCGCTCGAAAGGAGCATGGTCCATGGCTTGGCTTCGGCGGCTAAGGCAACGGTAAGAGACTCCGTGGCGCGGCGTCGTGCCATGGCCGTCGGCGCCGGGCGGCGAGTCGGCGTTACGGCTCGAGTTGGAGCGCCTCCACTTCATAGCGCTCAACGCTTCGGACTTCGTCGCCGGCCGCTTCGGCCATGCCGCGCCGCATCTTGTCCGCTTTCGCCTCACTGGCGCGCATGGACTCGTCCGAGTCCCACAGCGTAATGGCCAGCGCGTCACCGCTTGCGCTGTCGACGAGGGAGAGCACGCCGCGGAAGCCATCCATGCGACGGAGCTCCGGCAGCAGATCGTCCACGCTCGGTCGCGATGCTCCGGTCTGACCCGTCCCCTGGAACCTGCTGACTCGCGCATGCATGTGCTCGCCCTCCTTCACGCCGGCCTTCCTAAGAAACCCAGTGTCGCATGGGCGTGTCAGCATGCCTAGACAGCGCCGGCAAGTACGGCCCCGCCAGCCGTGTGGGGTGACGGGGCCGCTCATGGGCCGGCGTTGCCCCCGGACGGGAGGAATCCAAGGGTGGCGGGGGTCCGTTGCCCGAGACTTGCCTCCTCGGAAGATGGACTGCTGCTCGCCGAGCTCGACCGAGGATTCGTTGGCGACCTCTGCCAGCTCGCCAGCCAAAGCAGCGCGGGCACGCTACACTCGCCGCGACCAGCTGGAGCGGAGTCCTAGACTGATGCGGTCCCACGTCGCGGCCATCCCGGCTCCCACCCTCGCCGACCTCCTGCTGCCGGCAGGACGTGTCGCCCCGGCCCTCCGAGCGGCGCTCCTCGTGGTCGGTGGAGCAGGGCTGACCGCGGTCGCCGCCCAGCTCGCCTTCTACGTCCCGTGGACCCCAGTGCCGTACACCGGGCAAACCGGCGCCGTCCTGCTGGTCGGCACCGCGCTTGGCTGGCGGCTCGGGGCGCTGAGCATGGCGATCTACGTCCTCGTCGGCGCGCTCGGCCTGCCGGTCTATTCGAGGGGCGAAGCCGGGCTCGACCAGTTACTCGGCTACACCGGCGGGTACCTCGCCGGTTTCGTCGTCGCCGCCACGCTGGTCGGCCACCTGGCCCAGCAGCGATGGGATCGTTCGCCAGTCCGCACCGTCGGGCTCATGACCCTCGGCAACCTCGTAATCTACGCCGTCGGCGTGCCGGTGCTGGCGATCGTCCTCGGCATGAGCCTCGGGGACGCGGTCGCCAACGGGGCGCTCGTCTTCCTGCCCTGGGACGCCTTCAAGATCCTGCTCGCCGCCACTCTCCTACCACTCGCCTGGCGCCTCGCGGGGGAACGTCGCTAGCGGAACATGCGCTGCTGCTTGCCGAGCTCGACGCGGGTGCGGTCGTTCACCAC
>CAYXZN010000178.1:0-4868 GCA_964469325.1 uncultured Steroidobacteraceae bacterium | reverse complement strand
TGGCCGGTCTCCTCTACGCGTTCGCCTGATCGGCGAGGAGTGACGCTGGCGTAGCATCGGCCGCGTGACCCAGTCCACGGGAGCGCGGTCGTCTCATGCCCCGGCCGAACTGATCGACGCCCTGCGCGCCGTCGTCGGCCCGCAGCACGTCCTGACCGATGCCTCGGCCCGCGCCGGGTACGAGGTCGACTGGACCGGCCGCTTCAGGGGCGAGGCGGCTGCGGTCGTTCGTCCGCGGGACACTCAGCAGACGGCCGACCTCCTCCGCGCCTGCGCCAGGACCGGAGTGGCGGTCGTCCCCCAGGGCGGCAACACCGGCCTGGTCGGGGGAGCGGTTCCACCCGCCGGCGCCGTGGTGATGAGCCTGGTCCGGATGGCCGACCTGGAGCCGGTGGACGCTGATGCGGCCGAGGTCACCGTCGGCGCCGGAGCCACCATTGGCGCCGTCCAGGCCCACGCGCGGGAAGCTAGGCTGGAGCTCGGCGTCGACTTCGGGGCACGCGACAGCGCCACCATCGGCGGAGCCATCGCCACCAACGCCGGCGGGATCCGGGTCTTCCGCCACGGACCGATGCGGGCCCAGCTGATCGGGATCGAGGCGGTCCTGGCCGATGGACGGGTGGTTCGACGCCTGCCCGGGCTGGTCAAGGACAACACCGGCTACCACCTGCCCTCGCTGCTGGCGGGGAGCGAGGGGACCCTGGCCGTGATCACTCGTGCCCGGCTGCGACTGCTGCCGCTGCTCGGTCGGCGCGCGGTAGCGCTGATCGGCGTCGCCGGCGCGGCCGAGGCGGTGTCGGTTGCGGCCGCCCTGCGCGCGCGGCTCTCCTCGCTGTTCGCGGCCGAGCTGCTGTTCGACGACGGGCTGGAGCTGGTGGCGCGGCACGCCGGGCTGGAGCGGCCGTTCCGTGAGTCACACGGCGCGTACGTGCTGGTGGAGTGCGCATCGGCCTCCGACCCGTCCGACGGGCTGGCGGGGGCGCTGGAGTCCGCGCCGGGCGTGGCGGACGCGGTGATGGCCTCCGACCCCGCCGGGCGCGAGCGGCTGTGGCAGCTGCGCGAGCGCCACACCGAGTCGGTGAACGCGGCGGGCATCCCGCACAAGCTGGACGTGGCGGTGCCCATCTCCCGGCTGGCGGAGTTCGAGCGGCGGGTGCGGCAGCGGGTCGAGGAGGTGGCGCCGGGGACGCGGACGATCCTTTACGGCCACATCCTCGACGGGAACATGCACGTCAACCTGCTGGGCCCCGCACCCGAGGATGAGACCGCGGACGACGCGGTGCTGCGGCTGGCGATCGAGATGGGGGGCACCATCTCGGCCGAGCACGGGGTCGGGCGGGCGAAGGTGCGATGGCTGGCGCTCGACCGGCGCGCCGGGGACCTGGCGGCGATGCGCGCCATCAAGTCCGCGCTGGACCCGTCTGGAATTCTCAATCCTGGAGTGCTCTTCCCCGACCCATAGCGCGGGCCCTGTCCCCTTGCTGGCTGTCGCGGGCACCGGGCATTGCCTGAAACCGCACGTGGTGACTGCCAACGGCAACGATGGCTCGTGGTTGGGCCGAAACTGCGCCTGTCGATGGCCGCTTTCCGCATCCGGCGAAGGAGGTGGCCACGATGAGGTGGCTCCGCGGGGGTTCCGTGGCCGTTAGCCTCGCCGGCTGACGACTGGCACCACCGAGGGCGCGATGAGTGAACCGATGGGTGACGAGCAGCTGACGGACTATCGCAGCTGCTCGAGGTCGGCGGGGGTGTCGACGTCGGGGTTGCAGCCGGGGACGTCGACGGTGACCACCTGGTCGGGGTGCTGAGCGACATAGGGGCCCATGCCCGCGTCTCCGGTGAGCGCATCGGCCATCGGCCAGGCCTCGCGCAGGAGCAGCGCCGGGTTGGGGCCGCCCCCATCGGCGTAGCGGGGGACGGCGAACAGCCGCCCCGGCGGAAGCTCGACCGATGCCAGCCGGCGCAGCACGTCCGCGCGGACGCGCGGCTGGTCGCCCAGCAGCACCACCGCGGCCTCGACATCGGCGCCCAGGGAGGCCAGGCCCAGGCGGAGCGAGCTCGACAGCCCGCGCTCAGGCTCGGGGTTGACGACCACGCGGGCCTCCGACAGGTCCACGGATGATCCGATGCGGTCTGCGTCGGCGCCCAGGACCACCACCAGGTCGGTGAGCCCGGCGGCTCGGGCGACATCGAGGACGTGGGCAAGGAGCGGGCGGCCGTCGAGCTCGGCCAGCATCTTCTCGCCGCCGAAGCGCCGCCCGAGGCCCGCCGCCAGCACCACGCCGGCGACCCTCACCCCGGGCCGTGCTCCGTGCGGCCGGAGAGGAGCTCCAGGGCGTGGGGCAGGATGTCGAGGATGGCCCCCAGGCTCTCCGTCGCCGCCTTCGGGCTTCCCGGGAGGTTGACGATCAGCGCGCTGCCGGCGGTGCCGGCCACCGCCCGCGAGAGGTCGGCCAACGGGGTCGTGGCCCGCCCCGCGGCGCGCATCGCCTCGGCCAGGCCGGGCGCCTCGCGGTCGATCACCCGGCGTGTGGCCTCGGGTGCGCGGTCGCGAGGCCCCAGCCCGGTGCCTCCGGTGGTGACCACCAGCGGCAGCCGCTCGGCCAGCTCGCGGAGGGCGTTCGCGACCCGCTCCTCCTCGTCGTCGACCAGGTGACGCTCGACCTCGTAGCCGGCCTCCGCCAGAACAGTCGCAACCGCCTCGCCGGACCTGTCCTCGCGCACGCCGTGGGAGACGCCGTCGCTGATGGTCAGGACGGCCGCACGGACGGGCTGTTCAGCCACCGATGTAGCTCATCTCCACCCGTTCCAGCTCCTCCGTCTCCGCGGTTCGGAGCTCGCTGTAGCGGTCCTCGCGGACGCCCCAGATGGCGCCGATGGCTGCCGCGATCTCTCCGTCGCCGGCCTCGCTCCGCACCAGCTTGCGCAGGTCGTGGCCACGGGTGGCGAACAGGCAGGTGAACAGCTGCCCGTCCGCCGACAGGCGCGCCCGGGTGCAGTCCCCGCAGAAGGGCTGGCTGACCGATGAGATGACGCCGATCTCCCCCCCGCCATCGGTGTACCGGTAGCGCTGCGCCACCTCGCCGCGGTAGCCCGCCTCGACCGGCTCGAGCGGCCAGGCGGCGCCGATGCGCTCGACCACCTCCACCGCGGGCACCACGTCGTCCAGCCGCCAGCCGTTGGTGTGGCCGACGTCCATGTACTCGATGAAGCGCACCACGTGGCCGCTGCCGCGGAAGTGGCGCGCCAGGTCGAGGATGGCGTGCTCGTTGATGCCACGCCGGATGACGGCGTTGACCTTGATGGGGCCCAGGCCGGCATCCGCGGCCGCGTCGATCCCGGCCAGCACCGGGGCGACGCCGAAGCCGACGTCGTTCATGCGCCGGAAGGTCTCGTCGTCCAGGGCGTCCAGGCTGACGGTGACGCGATGCAGGCCTCCCGCCGCGAGCGCCCTTGCCTTGCCGGCGAGCAGCGAGCCGTTGGTGGTGAGTGTCAGGTCCTCGACCTGGGGGACCGCGGCCAGCATGGCGACCAGCTGCTCCAGCTCGCGGCGGACGAGCGGCTCGCCGCCGGTGAGACGGACCTTGCGCACGCCGAGGGCCGCGAAGACGCGCGCCAGCCGCGCGATCTCCTCGTAGGTCAGCAGCGCCGCGCGCGGCAGAAAGGCGTGGTCGCGCCCGTAGACCTCTTTGGGCATGCAGTACAGGCAGCGGAAGTTGCAGCGGTCGGTGACGCTGATGCGCAGGTCGCGCAGCGGTCGGTCGCGGCTGTCGAGCACGGAAAGCTGGTCGCTCATGTGAGCTGCATGGTCGCACTCCCGGCAGGCGCGTGCCAGCGAGTGGGTCGCTGGTCATGCGGCCGCTGGTCGTCATCTGCCGTCGTGGTGGGCGTTATCCGGCGGAATCGGTGCGCTGGTCGTCATCTGCCGTCGTGGTGGGCGTTATCGGCCCAATTCGACCGGGAAGCGGAGTTAACGCCCACCAGACGCGCAAATGACTAAGGGCATGAGCGGTGGTTGCGGTCAGGCGCGGTGGTCGTGGTCAGGCGCGGAGGTCGCGGTCAGGCCAAGCGGTAGCGGAACGCGCCGTCGGGGTCGTACGGCTCGCCGTCGCGCTCGAAGATCGCCTCCAGCCGATCGCCGTCGCGCTGGTACGTGAGCCACACCCCCTCCGGCACGTTGCGCTCCACGAAGATCGCCTGCTCGCCGTCGAGGTGGCAGAGCACGAAGCGGGTGGGGCCGTCCTGCTCGCGGTCCCAGCCCTTCAGGCCGGGGTGGAAGTGGCGGATCAGCAGCGCCAGCTCGTGGCCGTCGGGCTCGAGCAGCAGCAGCTCGTAGAAACGTGGCTGCCCGTCGCGCAGCCAGCGGAACATGCCGGGCATGGTGCCGCCCGCCGGTGCCATCCAGTGCTCCTCGATCTCGTCCCCCTCCAGCTCGGCGTACCACTCGCCGGTCAGCCAGGCGAGCTCCGCCACCTGTACCGATGGCAGGGCCGCGGTCGGGCGTCCGGCGCGAGCCGCGGGCCCCTCGGCGGCGACGTGGTCGAGCGTCATGAGCCCTCCCCCGAGCGGTGCTCGTGGGCGAGCCGGAATGGCAGGTCCGGCAGGGGACGCGGATCCGGGTCCGGCTCGTATTCGTCGGTCTGGTCGTTGATGCGGTAGGTCCACCCCGGGCCGTCAGCGGCCACGGTACGCAGGGCATCGGCGACGCGGTCGACATCGGCTCGGGTGGAGCCCAGACCGAAGCTGAGGCGGGCCCCACCGGGGAGCCGGGGGTGGTCTCCGGCGCGGGTCTGCTCGATCAGCCGGCGGGCCTCACCGTCCTCCACGTGCAGCACGCGCATCATGAGCGGGTGGGCGCAGAAGCAGCC
>CAYXZN010000177.1:0-4869 GCA_964469325.1 uncultured Steroidobacteraceae bacterium | reverse complement strand
CACGCGCTCGACGTTCGCGATCACGCGCTCCGCCGACTCCTGGACGCTCTTCACAGTCCCCTCCGTGTACGGGTGGCATGGCAGCCGCGACGGGGCCGCCTCCCCTGACACAATACCCCAGGCGCTCCGGACCTGGTTCAGGCCGGGCTGGTTCCCCCGATCTCCCATCCGATGGCGGTTACTCGCGGCTGATCGCCAGCCACTCCGCCATCAGCTGGCCGCCGATGGGCGCGGCGCGGCCGGCGCCCGATCCACCCTCCTCCACGATGACCGCCACCGCGATGGCCGGCGTGCCGTCGGCGCCGGCCGGCGCGAAGCCGATGAACCACGAGTGCGGCTCCAGCCCCTCGCCGCGCTCTGCGGTGCCGGTCTTGCCGGCGGTCATCACGCCCTCGATGCCGTACTGCTGGACGTTGCCCGCCCCGGCGAAGATCCGGCCCAGCGGCCCGTGCACCGCGTCGACCATGGCGACACGCACCTGCTGGGCGGTGGTGACGCTGAAGACGCGCCCGCCGCCGCCGCCGGAGTACGTCTGGCGGACGGCTCCCGTCGGCGCGTCCCCCTCGGTGTGATCGCGCACCTCGTGCACCACGAACGTGTCCGGGGCCACGCCCTCGTTGGCGATGGTCGCCGCCAGGAGCGCCATCAGGAACGGCGTCACGTTCAGCTGCGCCTGCCCGTAGGCGGCGTTGGCCAGCTCGACCCGGTCCGCGAACGGCCCGCAGCCGTTGCCGGCGGTGATCCACGACGGGGCCACCGCGAGCTCGCGCCCGGTCGGGCCGATTCCCAGCTGCTCGCAGAAGCCGAGCCGCCGGGCGTAGTCGAGGTAGGCCTCGTCTCCGAGCTCGAGGCCGACGTGGGCGAAGTAGATGTTGCTCGACACCTGGAGCGCCTCGGAGAGCGCCCACAGCGCGGGCTGGATGTCGCCCAGCTCGTGCTCGGTGATCCGGAAGCCATCCACCACGAACCCCTCCACCTCCTGGCGGGGCTGATCCTCGAAGGTCGTGTCGGGGCTGATGGCACGCGTCTCGAGGGCGGCGGCGGCGGTGAAGACCTTCATGATCGACCCCGGCACGTAGCGCGACTGGCGGGCGCGGTTGAGCAGGGGACTGCCGGGTGCCTCCTGCAGCCGGCCCATCAGCTCGGCCGCCTCCTCGGGCGTCTGCCCCAGCGGTGTGGCATCGAAGGTCGGCGTCGATACCGACGCGAGGATCGCCCCGGTCCGCGGGTCGAGCGCCACCACCGCCCCGGCACTGTCGCCCAGCAGCGCCAGCGCGCGGTCCTGGAGGCGTCGGTCGACGGTCAGCACCAGGTCGCGCGGCACCGGCCCACGCTCGAAGATCTCGTCCAGGAGGTCGCGGATCGGGTTGGGATCGGTGCGCCCGGCCAGGATGTCGTCCCACTCCCGCTCGATCCCGGTCACCCCGAATCGGAGGCTGTGATAGCCGATCAGGTGGGTGAAGGCGGGGTCGGTGTACGTGCGGCGGGCGAGGCCCTCGACGATCTGGGTCGAGGCGAGGACCGTGCCGCCGGCGTCGAAGATGGTGCCCCGTGGGGCGCGCCGGCGCGCCACCGCCACCTCGGGGTTGTCCTCGCGGGCGGCGAGCATCGGCGCCTCGATGACGTGCCACCACGCCACGCCCCCGCTCACGATGGCGAAGCTGAGCAGGAGGTAGAAGCCGAGGCGGCGGATGTTGGTCGTCACTGCTCCTGCTCCCGGCGCTCGCCGACAGCGGAGCGGTGGCTGATGGCCAGCAGCAGCCCGATCACCATGAAGCTGGCCAGCAGGCTGCTGCCGCCGTAGCTCAGGAACGGGAAGGTGATGCCGGTCAGCGGCACCAGCTTGGTGTTGCCGGCCACGATGATCAGGGTCTGAATCCCCAGGCTCGCCGTCAGCCCCACGGCCAGCAGGGAGCTGAAGTCGTCGCGCGCCGCGATCGCCACCCGCAGCCCGCGGAAGACGAGCAGCAGGGCCAGCGCGAGGATGGCGAAGGCGCCGATCAGGCCCAGCTCCTCGGCGAGGGCGGCGAACACGAAGTCGGTGTGGACGGCGGGGATGAGCGGCACCAGCCCCTGTCCCAGGCCCTCGCCGAAGATCCCGCCGCGCGAGAAGGCGTACAGGGCCTGGAGGGTCTGGTAGCCGGCGTCGAGGGGATCGGCGAACGGATCGAGCCACACGTCGACACGACGCGCCACGTGCGGGAAGAGGCCGTAGGCGGCCGTCGCGCCGGCGAAGAAGAGGAGCAGCCCGATCAGGACGTAGCTCCGCCGTCCGGTCGCCACGAACAGCATGGTCAGGAAGATGCCGAAGAAGAGGAGCCCGGTGCCGAGGTCGCTGCTGACGACCACGATCAGCATCACCACCGCGAACATGGCCAGCATCGGCAGCAGGTAGGGCAACGGCGGGACCGCGATCGGGCCGATGCGCCGGAAGGCGTCCGCCAGCAGGGTGCGGCGCTCGGCCAGGTAGGCGGCGATGAAGACCACCAGCACGATCTTGATGAACTCGCCGGGCTGGAAGGTGATCGGCCCGATGTCGAGCCACAGCCGCGCGCCGCCGACCTCCCGGCCGAACAGGAGGGTCACCACCAGCAGCAGCGCGCCGGCGACCGCCCAGGTGTACTTGTAGTGGCGGAGGATCCCGTCGTCGCGGAGCCAGAACGAGACCACCACCATCGCCACCAGGCCGATGGCGAACCAGAGCAGCTGGGTATCGGCCATCCCGAGCTGGGCCCCCGGCAGGCTGGTGCCGGCGAGGTCCTGGGGCAGCCGGCTGAGCATGATCAGCCCCAGCCCGCCGATCGCCGCCACCACGGGCAGCAGCAGCTGGTCGCCCCGGTGGCCGCCCACCACGAGCGCCGCGTGCGCGCCGAAGACGAGCAGGAGGAAGACCAGCGCCGGGCGCAGCGAGGCCGGGTCGAAGCCGGCCAGCTCACCGGCCGAGCCCAGCACCGCGATTCGGGTGATAGTCAGCCCGGCCGGCACCAGCAGGGCGATCGGGACCAGCAGGCGCAGCTCCCGCCAGCGAGCGACCGGATGCATCGCCTGCCGCTAGCGCTCCAGCCGCATTCGGACGCGGCCGATCATGATCTCGTCGCCGTAGCTCAGCGCCACCGGCCGGTCGATCCGGTGAGCATTGACGTACGTGCCGTTCGTGCTCCCCTGGTCCTCGATGAACCACGAGCGACCGCGGAACGTGAGCATGGCGTGGCTGGCGCTGGCGAACTCGTCCTCGACGAAGATGGTGTTGTTCACGTTGCGGCCGATGGAGTTGATTGGCCCCAGCGCGAGCTCCCTCCCCTGCGGCGGCTCATCCTCGGGTGACTCGAGCACCAGCAGGCGGCCGATGCCGGTCCGGGACGCCTGCTGCGCGACCTCGGCGCTGCGCAGGTCGCGGAGGATGCTGCGCGCGAAGGCAAGCAGGATCAGGTACAGCAGGGCCAGGAAGCCGAGCTGTGCGACCAGCACCACGATTCGGAAGAGGTCGACGCTCACCCGTCCCGAACCTGGAACTCGATGGTCGTCTCCCCGATCTGGATCACGTCGCCGGGACCAAGCGCGATCTCGCTGACGGGTTGCCCGTTGACGTAGGAGCCGTTGCGGCTGCCGAGGTCCGCGAACCCGTACGCGCCGTGCTGGAGCTTCAGCTGGCAGTGGTGCCGGCTGGCCAGCGGGTCGTCGAGAACGATGTCGTTGTCGCTCGCGCGCCCGATGCTGATCAGCGGCCCCCCGAGGTCGAACTGGACGGTCGGCTGGCCCGAGGTGCTGACCAGCAGGTAGGCACGTCGCGCGGAGGCCGGTGAGGCCTCCTCATCGGCGGCTCGGAAGACCATCGTGTCCGAGCTGGCCGGCAGCGGGCGATCGGTCCGGATCCGGTCGCCCCGGTCGTCCACCACGTTGGCCGCCACCCTGACGTCGCCGCGGGGGACGCCACGATCGGCCACCAGCCGCACCCGCGGCCGGGCAACCAGGGTGTAGCGCTCGTGTCGGGCGCGCGCCAGGACACCGTGGCCCAGGTCGTCCTCCAGGGAGCCTCGGTACGACTCGAAGCTGGTGTAGTCGGTCGGGTTGAGGTGCAGGTCGTAGTGGTTCGGCACGATCACGCCCTCGCTGCCGAACGTCTTGTTGGTATCCATCGCGCGCTCGATCCGCTTCGCCAGCATCACCGGCTGCAGCCGTGCCCCAAAGAGCCCTGCCGGCGCCTCGAAGAGCCGCTCGAGGACCGCCTCGATACGGGAGAGGACGCCCATCGGCCGGATGCTAGCACTTAGGTACGTTCGGGCCCTCCCGGGGTACCAAAGCGCCGATAGGGGCGAATTGCGTGCCAGGGATATACTTGGCGACCCTGAACGCCCCTGTCCGAGATCGCGCATGCCCGAGGCCCTGACCGAATCCTTCTGCGAACGGTGCGGAACTCGCTACGAGTTCAAGGCGCCGACCAAGCTGAACTCGCTGCGCCGCACGCGAGGGCTGGTCTCGGGGCTGCGCAACTACATCCTCAGCCAGGACTCGCTCGGCGACTCGGTCGGCGACGCGATGCGCTCCGAGGAGGAGCGGCTGGCATCGCAGCAGCTCGAGGCCTTCCACGAGGCGTTCAACTTCTGCATCGACTGCCGCCAGTACGCGTGCCTCAGCTGCTGGAACGAGGACGCCGGCCGCTGCCGGACGTGCGTGCCGGTCCCCGGACGCGACGATCTGGTCGAGCGGCTCGAGGCCGCGTTTGAGAGTGGCCCTCCGATCGTCACTGCCCAGACCGCCGTTGCCGAGCCCCCGACCGCGCAGCCGGGCCAGGCGTGGCCGGCCGCGGAGTGGATAGACGCCGGTTGGCCTGCCACTGACTCGGGGAACGGACACCTGCCGCCCGAGGAG